>DASVUG010000294.1:0-16491 GCA_036387155.1 Pseudonocardia sp.
CCCGACCCGCGCGGCGGCACCACTTCGCGCGCGGCGCCTCGAACCGCGCGCTGCGCGCGCGCCACGACGTGCCCCGCCGGCGCCCACGGCGCGTCCGCGGCGAGCTCGGCGCGCACCGTCAGCCACATCTCGCCCGCCTCCGCCGCTGTCGCCCCGGGCAGCGGCACCGTCGCCGACCCGCCCGCCGCGACCACCGGCACCTCCAGCGTCGCCGTCGACCGCTCCCGCCCGTCGTCCTCCACCACCGCGACGAAGCGCAGGTGCGCGGTGTCGCGCGTGTGGTACCGGTTGCGCACCACGAGCGCGTCGTCGGTGAACGTCAGCACCACCGGCGCGTTGACGGCCGCGAACTCGGCCAGGCCGGGGGTCGGGGTGCCGTCGGGCAGCACCATCCCGTCCATGACGAAGTTGCCGTCGTGGACGACCTCGCCGAAGTCGCCGCCGTAGGCGTAGTAGGGCGTGCCGTCGGCGGTGCGGGTCAGGATGCCGTGGTCGCGCCACTCCCAGACGAACCCGCCGGAGTGCCGCTCGCTCGCCTCGCACAGCGCGTCGTAGGTGTCGAGCGCGCCCGGCCCGTTGCCCATCGCGTGCGCGTACTCGCAGAGGAGGAAGGGGAGCGACCGGACGCGGTGGGCCTCGGCCGGGGCCAGGGGCGGCGCGGCCCCCGCGGCGAGGCTGTCCCGCGGGATCGGGCCGTCGTCGGCCAGGATCGTCGCGACCTCCGCCGGCGACGGGTACATGCGCGAGTAGACGTCGGTGTACGCGCCCGTGGCGTCGCCCTCGTAGTGCACCGGCCGCGACGGGTCGCGGCGGCGCACCCACTGCGCTGTCGCCGCGAGGTTGCGGCCCGTCCCGGCCTCGTTGCCCAGCGACCACAGCACGACGCTCGCGTGGTTCTTGTCGCGCTCGACGGTCCGGGCGATCCGGTCGAGGTACACCGCCTCCCAGGCCGGGTCGTCGCCCGGGTTGCCGCGCCACCCGACGAACACGAAGCCGTGGGTCTCGAGGTCGTTCTCGAGCACGACCCAGAACCCCAGCTCGTCGGCCAGCTCCAGGACGCGGTGGTGCGGCGGGTAGTGGCTGGTGCGGATCGCGTTGACGTTGTGCTGCTTCATCAGCAGCAGGTCCGCCCGGGCGTACGCCTCGTCGAAGACGCGCCCCAGCTCCGGGTGGGTCTCGTGGCGGTTCATCCCGCGGAACACCAGCGGGCGGCCGTTCGCCCGCAGGACGGCACCGTCGATCTCGACGGTCCGGAAGCCCAGCCGCAGCGTCACGGTCTCGCCGGGTGACGTCACCGTGGCGGCGTAGAGCCGCGGCACCTCGGCCGACCACGGCTCCGCCGGCCCCACGGAGAAGGGCCGCACGTCCTGCGGGGTGGCGAACGTCCGCTCGACGCCCAGCTCGGGGATCGTCACGGTGACGGGAAAGGTCCCGGTGATCTCGGGGTCGAGCGTGCCCAGGCCGTCACGCCACCCCGCGCGCAGCCACACGTCGTCGAGGCCGGCGCGCGGACGCGCGAGCAGCGTGACGTCGCGGAAGATCCCGGGCAGCCACCACTGGTCCTGGTCCTCGACGTAGCTCGCCGACGACCACTGGTGCACGAGCACGACCAGCTCGTTGTCGTCGGCCAGCAGGTCGGTGACGTCGAACTCCTGCGCCAGCCGGCTGCCCTTGCCCACCCCGACCTCGCCGCCGTTGAGCGTGACCCGGTACACCGACTCGACGCCGTCGAAGCGCAGCAGCGCCCGCGGGCCGTCGCCGGTGGACACGGCCCAGTCCGGGCGCGCGAAGCGCCGTCGGTACTCGCCGGTGGGGTTGTCGTCGGGCACGTGCGGCGGGTCGACCGGGAACGGGTAGCGGATGTTCGTGTACTGCGGCCGGCCGTACGCGCCGTCCCCGTGCAGCACCCAGTGCGCCGGGACGGGCAGCGTGCCCCACGCCCCGTCCGGATCGCCCGTCGCCGACCAGCGGAAGTCCCAGTCGCCGTTGAGCGAGAGCTCGGGCGCGTCGCTGCGCAGCCGCGACCGCGGCGGCGTGCGGCGCCCGGAGCCGGGCGTGAGGTCCTCGACGTACGGAGCGCTGCTCACCCGGCGAGGCTAGTGCGCGGGTGTCGGCGCCGTCGTGACAGCAGGGCCACCCTGCTGGCGCTGGGTGGCAGCAGGGCCACCCTGCTGGCTTCCGCGCGGACTGCGGCGGTCAGGTCAGCGCGGCGACGGCCGCCTTGATCGTCGCGAGCCGGTCGGGGGAGGGCGGGTCCAGGGCGACGCGCGTCGGGCCGGCGGGCAGGCCGCGCAGCTCCAGGGCCGCCTTGATGTACGCGGCGTTGCCCCCGACGGCCCCGACCGCCCGCTCCACCCCCGCCTGGGCCGCGGCCGCGGCGGCGTCGTCGCCGCCCGCGAGGGCGTCGCGCAGGGCGACGAACGGCTCGGGGAAGGCGCTGGCCACCCCGCACACCCCGCCGGCCGCCCCCGCCCGCACGACGTCGCCGAACTCGAGGTCGTTGCCCGAGTAGACCGCGAACCCCGCCGGTGCCGCCCGCAGGTACGGCACGACCTCGTCGGTCCCCAGCCCGCTGATCTTGGCCCCGGCGACCGACGGGACCGCGGCGAGCTCGGCGAGCTGCTCCGGGGTCACGGTCGTCGTCGTGCGGGCCGGGTAGTGGTAGACGAACATCCGCGCGTCCCCGCCCGCGGCCTCGATCGCGGCGTCGAGGCGGCGGTAGTAGTCGCGCAGCCCCTCGGGACCGGCCGGCAGGTAGTACGGGGTGATCGCCGCCAGGTGCCGGGCGCCGCGGTCCAGGGCGCGGGTGGTGAGGCGCTCGGCCTGGCGCGCGGACGCGGCGCCGACGTGCGCGTACACCCGGTCCGGGCCGAACACCCGCAGGGCCGCGTCGAGCACGGTGTCGCGCTCGTCGTCGTCGAGCGCGACGAACTCCCCGGTGGTGCCCGAGACGAACACGCCGTCGACGCCGGCCGCGTCCAGCGACGCGAACAGCGGGTGCAGCCCCGCCGCGTCCAGCGCGCCGTCGGAGCGGAAGGGGACGGGCACGGCGGGGACCAGGCGCGGAGGTGGCATCGCCCCATCATCGACCGCCGCAACCGCCGTCACCAGGCCCGCGGGTACGCCTGCGGTGTGGCACTGCTGGCACTCGGTGCCAGCGATGTGGCATTGCTGGCATCCGCCGCCGGCGCCGCCACAACCGCCGTCACCAGGCCGGGCCGCGTCAGCCGGCGGCCCGCAGCGCGTTCTCCGCCAGCACCAGCGCGCCCGCGGGGCCGGCCAGGCCGCCCAGGCCCGGGGGCGTCACGAACTCCTCGGCGCCGTGCTCGGGCAGGCGGCCGTAGTCGGCCATCGTCGTCGCCAGCTCGGCCCGCAGGAGCGGGAACAGCCCCGGCAGCTGCGCGACGCTGCCGCCGATGACGATCCGCTCCGGCATCAGCGTGTAGACCATCGTCCGCAGCCCCTCGGCGAGGTACCCGGCCTCCCACTCGACGGCCCGGCGCAGGTCCGCGCCGTCGAGCTGCTCGGCGGGGCGCCCGAAGCGGGCGGCGATGGTGCCGCCCGCGGCCATGCCCTCGAGGCAGTCGCCGTGGTAGGGGCAGCCGCCGGGGTAGGTGTCGCCGGGCTGGCGCGGCACGCTCACGTGGCCCATCTCGGCGTGGCCGAGCCCGACCGCGAGCCGCCCGCCCACCACGGCCGCGGCGCCCACCCCGGTACCGACCGTCGTGTAGACGAACGTGCGCAGCCCCCGCGCCGCGCCCCACCGGCCCTCGCCGAGCGCGGCGCCGGCGACGTCGGTGTCGAAGCCGACCGGCACGCCCAGCGCGGCGGCGACCGGCCCGACCAGGTCGGCGTTGCGCCAGCCGGGCTTGGGCGTGGAGGTGACGTGGCCGTAGTGCGGGTGGCCCGGACGCAGCTCGATCGGGCCGAAGGAGGCGATCCCGACCGCCGCCGGTGCCGGCGACGCGGCGAAGAACGCGACCACCGCCTCCAGGGTGGCGGCGGGGTCGGCGCCGGTCGGGATGCGGGTGCGGGCGACGACGTCGTCGGGCGACGAGCCGACCAGGCAGACGAACTTGGTGCCGCCGGCCTCGACGGCCCCGAACCGGGGCGGGGGGCCGCCGTCGGCGCCCCGCGGCTCGACCTCGACAGCGCCGGTGTCGCCGGCGTGCACCTGCGCCATGGCGCGCACCGTACCGCCGCCTCCGCACGGACGGGTGCCCGTGCACGGGCCCCAGCGCGTGCACGGGCACCCCGCCCGTTCGCCCGGTCGGGCCCGGGACGGGCGACGCTCTCCGCGAAGCCGGAGCTCCGCGGAGGGCGTGGCGGGTCAGGCGATGATGATGGAGAGCCCGTAGGCGACGATGGCCGCGATGGCGAGCAGGCAGACGCCCGCGATCGCGGTCCCGGCGCCGGCGCTCAGGGTGGGCGCCCCGTCGTGCGGGCCGCCGACCGCCGCCCGCTGCCGCGCCGACAGCCCGACGAGGGCGAACGACGCGAGGACGACGATGGTGACGCCGACGGCGAGCGACACGAGGCAGACGACGAACAGGGATCCCCAGGCGACGGTCACAGCAGGCCCCCTCAGGCGTTGGTGGTGGCCGGCACGGGGGCCGGGACGTCGTTGACGTTGTGCGCGGTGATCGGGTTGCGGCGCGAGGCCGCGTAGATCCCGGCGGCGGACGCGACCAGGGCGATCGCGACGACCACCGTGCCGACGGTCCCGGTCGAGGCGACCCACGCGGCGACGGCGCCGACGACCGCGGCGGCGGGCAGGGTCAGCAGCCAGGCGACGGCCATCTGCCCCGCCACGCCCCACTGGACCGACGCGAGCCGCCGGCCGGCCCCGGCCCCGAAGATGGCGCCCGTGGCGACCTGGGTGGTGGACAGCGAGAACCCGAGGTGCGACGACGCGAGGATGACGGTGGCGGCGCTCGTCTCGGCCGCGAAGCCCTGCGGGGTCTGGATCTCGCTGACCCGCTTGCCGAGGGTCCGGATGATGCGCCAGCCGCCGATGTAGGTGCCCAGCGCGATCGCCAGCCCCGCGGAGAGGACCACCCAGAACGGCGGGCCCGAGTCCGGGGCGAGGACGCCCGCGGTGATCAGCGTCAGGGTGATGACGCCCATCGTCTTCTGCGCGTCGTTCGTGCCGTGGGCCAGCGCCACCATCGACGCCGACACGATCTGCCCGACCTTGAACCCGCCCTTGACCGTTCCGTCCTCGCCCCGCTGGGTGATCCGGTAGGCCAGGTAGGTCCCCAGCAGGGCGACCAGGCCCGCCAGCAGCGGCGAGATCACGGCCGGCAGGATCACCTTGGTCAGCACGGCGCCGAAGTTCACCGCCCCCGTGCCCGCCGCCACCAGCGTCGCGCCGATGAGCCCCCCGAACAGCGCGTGCGACGAGCTCGACGGCAGGCCGAGCAGCCAGGTGAGCAGGTTCCACAGGATCGCGCCCACGAGCCCGGCGAAGATCACGACGGGGCTGATCCTCGTCTCGTCGACGAGCCCGCTGGAGATCGTCCTGGCCACCTCGACGGAGAGGAACGCCCCCACGAGGTTGAGGATCCCGGCGATGGTGACCGCGACCTTGGGCCGCAGCGCCCCCGTGGCGATCGAGGTCGCCATCGCGTTCGCCGTGTCGTGGAAGCCGTTGGTGAAGTCGAACGCCAACGCGGTCACGATGACCACGATGACGATCAGGGACAAGTCCATGGCGAAACCCTCCTGACCGGCGGATACGGCGGGAAGGTAGCCAGCGCGGGCGAACGGCGGCTGAATCGCGGACGAACGGCCGCGCCCGGTCGGGTGAGTACCGCCACGCGGTGGGGACGGTGGGACGGCGCGTCCGCCGGTCCGCGCACCGGACCCCGCTGTGGTAGAGCTTCGCCCCATGTCCGATGCACGAGGATCCGGTCCCGGCGGCGCCGACCACGAGCGGCCCGCCCGCGTCACCGCCGTCCTCGACAAGATGCGCGCTGCCGGCGCCCACCCCACCGAGCTGGCGGCGATGGAGCGGCGGCTGCAGCAGCTCGACGACCCCGACGCCGGCCGGCTGCCCGGCGACGTCCTGGAGCCGCTGCCCGACCTGCCCCGGCTCGACGAGCTGCCCGAGCCGGACGCCGAGCACGCCCGCGCGGTGCTGGACCGGCTGGTGGTCGTCAAGCTCAACGGCGGTCTCGGCACCAGCATGGGCCTGTCGGGACCCAAGTCGCTGCTCGTCGTCAAGGACGGCAAGAGCTTCCTCGACGTGGTCGCCACGCAGGTCCTCGGGCTGCGCGAGCGCTACGGCGCCCGGCTGCCCCTGCTGCTGATGAACTCGGCGTCGACCCGCGACCCGTCGCTGTCGGCCCTGCGCCGCCACGACGGCCTGCGCGACCAGGGGACGCCCCTGGACTTCCTGCAGGGCCGCGAGCCCAAGCTGCGCGCCGACGACCTGACGCCCGTGGAGTACCCGGACGACCCGGACCTCGAGTGGTGCCCGCCCGGGCACGGCGACCTCTACACCTCCCTCGCCGCCAGCGGCACGCTCGACACCCTGCTCGACGCCGGCCTGCGGTGGGCCTTCGTGTCGAACTCCGACAACCTCGGCGCGCTCGCCGACGTCCGGCTGGCCGCGTGGGTCGTCGACGAGGAGGTGCCGTTCGGGCTGGAGGCCGTCCGCGGGACGGCCGCGGACCGCAAGGGCGGGCACCTCGCGCTGCGAGACGGGCAGGTCGTCCTGCGCGAGACCGCCCAGGTGCCCGACGGCGACGACTCCTTCGGCGACGTCGACCGCTGGCGCTACTACAACACGAACAACCTGTGGGTCGACCTGCAGGCGCTCAAGGACCTGCAGGCCGCCGACCCCGCTGCCCCCGAGCTGCCGCTGATCGTCAACCGCAAGACCGTGAACCCGCGCGACAAGTCCAGCACCCCGGTGATCCAGCTGGAGACGGCCATGGGCGCGGCCGTCGGGTCGATCCCCGGGGCGCGCGCCGTGGAGGTGCCGCGCTCCCGGTTCGCGCCGGTCAAGACCACGAACGACCTGCTGGTGGTGCGCTCGGACGCCTACGCGCTCGACGCCGGGCGGATGGTGCCGCGGTTCGACCCGCCCGGCCCCGTCGTCACCCTCGACGACGTGTACAAGATGGTCCCCGACTTCGAGGAGCGGTTCCCGGCCGGCGCGCCGTCGCTGCGCCGGTGCACGCGGCTGACGGTCGAGGGCGACGTCACCTTCGGTGCGGATGTCGTCGTCGAGGGCGACGTGACGGTCAAGGGGCCCCGGCACGTCGACGACGGCGAGGTGCTCCGGTGACCCGCTCCACGATCGCCGGCGGGTCGATCGGGGGCCGGCGGTGACGCGGCCGGCGGACCGGGTCGCGGGCGAGTTCACCGCGACCTTCGGCGGCGAGCCGGACGGGCGGTGGTGGGCCCCCGGCCGGGTCAACCTGATCGGCGAGCACACCGACTACAACGACGGCTTCGTGCTGCCGCTCGCCCTGGCCCAGGGGGTGGCCGCCGCGGCCCGCGCCGCCGACCGGCCCGTGCTGCGGGTGCGGTCGATCCAGCGGGAGGAGACCGTCGAGCTGCCGCTGGCCGACATCGCCCCCGGGGCGGTGGACGGCTGGGCGGCCTACGTCGGCGGGGTCGCCTGGGCGCTGCGGCAGCGCGGCCACGACGTGCCCGGCCTCGACGTCGTGGTCGACGGCGACGTGCCGGCCGGGGCGGGCCTGTCGTCGTCGGCGGCGCTGGAGTGCGCCGTCGCGGTGGCCTGGAACGACCTCGCCGGGCTGGGGCTCTCCCGCGACGACCTCGCCGACGTCGCGCGCCACGCCGAGAACGACGTGGTGGGCGCCCCGACCGGCGGCATGGACCAGATGGCCTCGCTGCACGGGCGGGCCGGGAACCTCGTCTTCCTCGACATGCGGTCCCTGGCCGCGGAGCTCGTGCCGTTCGACCCGCCCGCCGCGGGCCTGGCGCTGCTGGTCGTGGACACGCACGCCCCGCACGCCCACGTCAGCGGCGAGTACGCCGAGCGCCGCCGCTCGTGCGAGGAGGCCGCCCGGATCCTCGGCGTCCGGGCGCTGCGCGACGTCGCCGCCGCCGACCTCGACGGGGCCCTGGCCCGGCTCGGCGACGGCCCCGACGGCGACCTGCTGCGCAAGCGGGTGCGCCACGTCGTCACCGAGGACGCCCGGGTGCTCGACGTGGTCGACGCGCTGCGGTCCGGCGCGGACCCGCGCTCGGTCGGCCCGGCGCTCTCCGCGTCGCACGCGTCGATGCGCGACGACTTCGAGATCACGGTCCCGCAGGTCGACACGGCCGTCGAGGCCGCGCTGGCCGCCGGCGCGCACGGCGCCCGGATGACCGGCGGCGGGTTCGGCGGCTGCATCCTCGCGCTGGTGGAGGCGGACGCCGTCGACGCCACCGTGGGGGCGGTCGAGAAGGCCTACGCCGACGCCGGCTTCCGTCCCCCGTCCGCCTTCGTCGCCGTCGCCGCCGAGGGGGCGCACCGGCTGTAGGTGCATCCGGCTCGGCGCGCGGATCCCCGTCGGCGGGTGCCGGTGCTGCTCCTGCCCCGGCTCGCCGCCGGCACGGGCCCGGTTTAGTCGCCGCCGCGTGGGAGACTCGCGCCGACACCGACGATCTGAGACGGAGCCGCCGTGCCGCCCACCGATCAGCTCGTCCACCTGCGCGCGGCCGGGGTGAGCCTCGTGCTCGACGCGCGCGACGGGTTCGTGCCGGCCGTCCTGCACTGGGGGCACGACCTGGGCGAGCTCGGCCCGGACGACCTCGCCGCGCTGGCGCTGGCGAGCCGGCCCGCCGCCGTCCAGAACGACCTGGACGAGCCCCACCGCGCGCCCGCGCTCCTGCCGCAGCACGCGCTGGGCTGGGCGGGGCGCCCGGGGCTCGCCGGGTCCCGGGGCGGGCGCGGCTGGTCGCCGCTGCTCCGGGTCGACGAGCTGACCGTCGCCGAGGCCGACGGGGGCGCGCGGGTCGTGGTCACCGCCGCCGACGGCGACGCCGGGCTGGCCGTCGAGATCGAGCTGGAGCTGCTCGCGTCCGGCCTCGTGCGGCAGCGGGCGACGGTGACCGCGACGGCGGAGGGGAGCTACGCCGTCGACGGCCTGGTCCTCGCGCTGCCGGTACCGCCCGTGGCCACCGAGCTGTTCGACCTGGCCGGGCGCTGGGGGCGCGAGCGCTCGCCGCAGCGGCTGCCGTTCGTCGTCGGCGTGCACTCCCGGGAGAACCGGCGCGGGCGCACCGGGCCGGACGCCCCGCTGATCCTGGCCGCCGGCACCGCCGGCTTCGACACCCGCAGCGGCGAGGTCTGGGCCGTGCACGTCGCGTGGAGCGGGAACCACGTCACCCACGCCGAGCGCCTGTCCACCGGCGAGGCGGTGCTCGGCGGCGGGGAGCTGCTCCTGCCCGGCGAGGTCGCGCTCGCGGCGGGGGAGCGCTACACCGGCCCGTGGCTCTACGCCGCGCACGGCGTCGGGCTCGACGCGATCGCCGCCCGGTTCCACACCCACCTGCGGGCCCGCCCCGGGCACCCCCGGAGCCCCCGGCCGGTGGTGTGCAACACCTGGGAGGCCGTCTACTTCGACCACGACCTCGGCCGGCTGACGGAGCTGGCGCGGCGCGCCGCCGAGGTCGGGGCCGAGCGCTACGTCCTCGACGACGGCTGGTTCCGCCACCGCCGCGACGACACCGCCGGGCTGGGCGACTGGTTCGTCGACGAGGGCGTCTGGCCGGACGGGCTGCACCCGCTGGTCACGGCCGTGCGCGACCTCGGGATGGAGTTCGGCCTGTGGGTCGAGCCGGAGATGGTCAACCCCGACTCCGACCTCGCGCGGGCGCACCCCGACTGGATCCTCGCCACCGGCGACCGCCTCCCGCCGCCGTCGCGCCACCAGCAGGTGCTGAACGTGGCGCACCCCGACGCGTACGCCTACCTGCTGGAACGGCTCGACGCGCTGCTGACCGAGTACCCGATCGCCTACCTCAAGTGGGACCACAACCGCGACCTCGTCGACGCCGGCGGGGCGGGCGGCGCGCCGGGCGTGCACGCCCAGACCCTCGCGGTGTACCGGCTGCTCGACGAGCTGCGCCGCCGCCACCCGGGGGTGGAGATCGAGTCGTGCTCGTCGGGCGGGCTGCGGATCGACCTCGCGGTGCTCGAGCGCACGGACCGGGTGTGGGCCAGCGACGTCATCGACCCGCTGGAGCGCCAGCAGATCCAGCGCTGGACCGCCCAGCTGCTGCCCCCCGAGCTGGTGGGCAGCCACGTCGGGGCGCCCCGCGCGCACACCACCGGCCGCACGCACGACCTGGCCTTCCGCGCCGGCACGGCGCTGTTCGGCTCCTTCGGCATCGAGTGGGACCTCACGGCGGCGTCCGACGACGAGCGCGCGGAGCTGGCCCGGTGGGTGGCGCTCTACAAGGACGTCCGCGGGCTGCTGCGCACGGGCACGACGGTGCGCGCGCCGCAGCACGACCCGTCCTCCGCGGTGCACGGCGTCGTCGCCGCCGACGGGTCGGACGCCCTGTTCGCGCTGGTCCAGCTCGCCACGCCGGAGACGTCGGTGCCCGGCCCGGTGCGGCTGCCCGGCCTCGACCCGGCGCGCCGCTACCGCGTCCGCCCGCAGCCGCCCGGTGACGCGCCCACCGCTCGCAGCGCCGGCGCGCCGGCCTGGCTCGCCGAGGGCGTCACGCTGCCCGGCGCCGTGCTCGGGAACGCCGGCCTGCGCGCCCCGGCCCTGTACCCCGAGCAGCTCCTGCTGCTGCGCGCTGCCGCCGTCGACTGAGCCGGGTCGGGGCGGGGGCGGTCAGGGCGAGGGCTGGGGCAGCGAGGGGCACTCGGTCCGCGGGTTGAGCCCGAGGTAGTTGAGCGGGCCGACGGCGATCGTCAGCAGGATCGACGTCGTCTGCGCGCAGTTCGTCGGTTCGCTGGAGAAGTAGTTGCGCTGGTAGGCCGCCAGCACCCCGATGACCAGCCAGACGACCACGATCACCGCACCGATGCGGCCCATGTTGCCCTCCGGGGGGAGTCGTGGTCCGGATCACCCGGACGAGTGGCGGGGACTGTAGCGAAGACCGGGACGGGACGCAGGCGCTGTGCGGCACCGTCATATCCGTTCCCGCCTATATAACTCATCGCTGATACGATCGGTCGCGTGCACGCGTTCGACGTCCTCGGCGACCCGGTCCGGCGGCGCATCCTCGAGCTGCTCGCCGACGGCGAGCACGCCGCCGGTGCGGTGACCGACGACGTCCGGGCCCGCTTCGGGATCTCGCAGCCCGCGGTGTCGCAGCACCTGCGGGTGCTGCGCGAGGCCGGGCTCGTCACGGTCCGCGTGGACGGGCCCCGGCGGCTCTACGCGGTGCGCCCCGAGCCGCTGCGCGAGGTGGACGCGTGGCTCGACCGGTTCCGGCCCGCGTGGACGCCGCCGCGGGACGGCCCGACCACCGCGCCCCGCGACGTCGCGGACGCGGCGGGCACCGCGCTCCCGGGGCCCGCGGGCCGCCTGGACGCGCTCGACACCGAGATGCGGCGCGGGCGGCGCCGCACGACCCCGATCGGAGAGGCCGATGACGACAGATCCGCAGGTTGACGGCGCGAGCCGGACGGTGGTGGTCCTGCGGGAGTACCCCGACCCCATCGGCGACGTGTGGGCCGCGCTGACGCGGTCGGACCGGCTGGCGCGCTGGCTGGGCCACTACACCGGCGCGGGCGGGCAGGGCGGGACGGTGGAGTTCACGCTGACCGGCGAGGTCGACGCCGGTGGCGAGGTCGCCGCCCCCGTCACCGCGACGATCCTCGAGTGCGACCCGCCGCGCCGGCTGGTCGTCGACCTCCCCGAGTCCGACGACCGCGTGTGGAGGGTCGCGGCCACGCTGACCGCCGAGGCCGGCCGGACGGTGCTCCGCTTCGAGCAGGAGGTGGTCGACGGGCTCGACCCGGGCGACGTCGAGGCCGGGTGGAGCTGGTACCTCGACCGCCTCGGCGCCTCCCTGTCCGGCGGGCCGATGCCGGCGTGGGCCGACTACCTGCCGGGCAGGAGCGGCGGGGACCGGAGTGGGGGGGACGGGGTCGAGCACCACGTCACGTCCGTGCGGCGACAGGTCGGGACCCGCGTGCCGGAGCCGGGGGAGGCGCGCGTCGTCACGCTCTCCCGGACCTTCGACGTCCCCGTCGACGAGGTGTGGGAGGCCTGCACGGACGCCGGGCGGATCCCCCGCTGGTTCCTGCCCGTCACCGGCGAGCTGCGGCCCGGCGGCCGCTTCCAGCTGGAGGGCAACGCCGGCGGGACCGTGGAGCGGTGCGACCCGCCGCGGTCGTTCGCGGCCACCTGGGAGTTCGGCGACCAGCTCAGCACGATCGCGGTGGAGCTCGCCCCGGAGCCGGGGGGCGGCACGTTGCTCACCCTGGAGCACGTCGTGCCCGTCGACGACCACTGGCGGCGGTTCGGGCCCGGGGCCGTCGGGATCGGGTGGGAGCTGGCGCTGCTCGGGCTGGCCGGGCACCTCGGCGCCCCGGGCGTGCCGACGCCCGACGAGGGCCCGGCCTGGATGGCGTCGGACGCGGGCCGGGCCTTCGTGACCCGCAGCGCCGCCGGGTGGTCCGCCGCGCACGTCGCGGGCGGCGGCGACCCGGTGGTCGCGCGGGAGTCCGCGGACCGGACGGTGGCCGCGTACACCGGCGACGCCGAGCCGCAGCCCGCGCCCGACGCCGCCCCGGGGGACTGAGCCGCGGCGGGGGCAGCGCCCGTGCGGCGGCGGGCCCGGGCGCCGCGCCCGCAGGCGGGCGTCAGGCCGCCGCCACCTCCCGCCCCAGCCGACGGAGCTGGGCGGCGAGGTACGGCCGCGCCCGGCGCTGCCCGCCGCGCCGGTCGATCGCCTGCTGCAGCGACCGCAGGGCGCGGAGCACCGCGGCGCCGTCGGGCTCCCAGCCCCGGCGCACGCACTCGGCGAACCAGTCCGCCGGGCTGGTGTGCCCGCGTTCGGCGTTGCAGCGGGGGCAGGCCAGCACCTCGTTCTCCAGCCACGACGGGCCACCCTTGACGCGGGGGACGAGGTGGTCGGTGGTGCCGCGGACCAGCGCGACCCGCCGCGTCGTGGCCGGCTCGGCCACGGCGCACTCGCGCCGGCACCAGACGCAGCGGGGCCCGTCGCGCTCCACGGCGTCGCGGAGGCGGGTCGCCCGGTCGGGCTGGCGCACGCCCCCGGGCGACGGGGAGGCGGTCGGCGGGGGCGCGGTCCGGGACATCGACGTCCAGTCTCCGCCGCTCCGGGCGCCGTCGCACGCCGATCCGGGTCGCCGGTCGCCGGGATCACGTGTCGGTAGGGTCGCGCCGTGGGGACCATCGTCAGCTTCCACGCCCACCCCGACGACGAGGCGATCGGCGCCGCCGGGACGCTGGCCCGCGCCGTCGACGCCGGCCACCGCGTCGTGCTCGTCTTCGCGACCCGCGGCGAGCTGGGCGAGCCCGTGCCCGGGGTGCTCGCCGACGGCGAGCAGCTGTCGCTGCGCCGCTCCGCGGAGTGCTACGCGGCGGCGCGGGTGATCGGCGCGCACCGCGTGGAGTTCCTCGGCTACACCGACTCCGGGATGATGGGCGAGGCGACCAACGACGCGCCGTACTGCTTCTGGCGCGCGCCGGTCGAGCACGCCGCCCGGCGCCTGGCGCTGATCCTGGAGGAGGAGGAGCCCGACCTCCTCACCGTCTACGACGACAACGGCGGCTACGGCCACCCCGACCACATCCAGGTGCACCGGGTGGGCGTGCGCGCCGCGGAGCTGGCCGCCGTCCCCGTGGTCGCCCAGCAGACGATCAACCGCGACTGGCTGGCGCGCGGGCGCCGCATGAGCCGCGAGTTCGGCGCCGCGGAGATGCCGGAGCCGCCGTCGGACGACTGGGGCAAGCCCGAGTCGCAGATCACGCACAAGGTCGAGGTCGTCGACGTCGCGGCCCGCAAGCGGGCGGCGATGCGGGCGCACGCCAGCCAGATCGGCCCCGACCACCCCCTGCTGGCCATGCCCGAGCCGCTGTTCCTGGTGGGGCTGGGCGTGGAGTTCTACATCGTGACGCCCCCGGTCAGCCCGGCGGCGGCGCCGGACGTCTTCCTCGAGCTGTTCACCCCGCTGCGCTGAGCCGGCCGCCCGCGAGCCCCGTGACGGGCGCCACCACGGCGCCCGGGGGCGATCGGGCCCGGTATCCCGCCGCGGCGGGCTGAACCGATCCGACCGGCCCGCGGCGCGCCTTCGACAGCGTGTCGAGCTACGATCCTCAGAGGTCCCACGCCCGTCAGGCCCGTGCAGGAGGTCCAGTGACCGCCGTCGCTCCCAAGCCGATCACGTCGCGCCCGTACCCGGCGCGCCGTACGGCCAAGGGGTCCATGTTCCTCAAGATGCTGCACACGACGGATCCGAAGGACATCGCGATCCTGTACCTGGTCACCACCTTCACCTTCTTCCTGGTGGGTGGGGCCATGGCGCTGCTGATCCGCGGCGAGCTCGCGCTCCCGGGCATGCAGTTCCTGAGCAACGAGCAGTACAACCAGCTGTTCACCATGCACGGCACGGTGATGCTGCTGCTCTACGCCACGCCGTCGCTGTTCGGGTTCGCGAACTACATCGTGCCGCTGCAGATCGGCGCGCCGGACGTGGCCTTCCCGCGGCTGAACGCCTTCTCCTACTGGCTGTTCCTGTTCGGCTCGCTGATCGTGCTGTCGGGCTTCCTGACCCCGGGTGGCGCGGCCGACTTCGGCTGGTTCGCCTACACCCCGCTGTCGGACGCCGTCCGCTCGCCCGGCGCCGGCGCGGACCTGTGGATCATGGGCCTGGCCGTCAGCGGCCTCGGGACGATCCTGGGCGGCGTCAACTTCATCACCACGATCATCTGCATGCGGGCGCCCGGCATGACGATGTTCCGGATGCCGATCTTCACCTGGAACATCTTCGTCACGGCGATCCTGATCCTCGTCGCCTTCCCGATCTTCACCGCCGCGCTGTTCGGCCTGGCCGCGGACCGGCACCTCGGGGCGCACGTGTTCGACCCGGCCAACGGCGGGGCGATCCTCTGGCAGCACGTGTTCTGGTTCTTCGGCCACCCCGAGGTCTACATCCTGGCGCTGCCGTTCTTCGGCATCGTGTCCGAGGTCTTCCCCGTCTTCGCCCGCAAGCCGCTGTTCGGCTACAAGGGCCTGGTCTTCGCCACGATCGCCATCGCGGCCCTGTCCGCGGCGGTGTGGGCGCACCACATGTACGCCACCGGCGCGATCCTGCTGCCGTTCTTCGCGCTGACGACGTTCCTGATCGCGGTGCCCACCGGCGTGAAGTTCGTGAACTGGATCGGCACCCTGTGGAAGGGCAAGATCACCTACGAGTCGCCGATGCTGTTCGCGCTCGGCTTCCTCGTCACCTTCCTGTTCGGCGGCCTGACGGGCATCCTGCTGGCCAGCCCGCCGCTGGACTGGCACGTCTCGGACACCTACTTCGTCGTGGCGCACTTCCACTACGTGCTGTTCGGCACGATCGTCTTCGCCACCTACTCCGGCATCTACTTCTGGTTCCCGAAGATGACCGGCCGGATGATGGACGAGACGCTCGGCAAGATTCACTTCTGGCTGACGTTCATCGGGTTCCACCTGACGTTCCTGGTGCAGCACTGGCTGGGCAACGAGGGCATGCCGCGCCGCTACGCGGACTACCTGCCGACGGACGGGTTCACCACGCTGAACACGCTGTCCTCGATCGGCGCCTTCGTGCTGGGGGCCTCGACGCTGCCGTTCCTGTGGAACGTGTTCAAGAGCTACCGCTACGGCCGCGTGGTCACCGTCGACGACCCGTGGGGCTTCGGGAACTCCCTGGAGTGGGCGACGTCCTGCCCGCCGCCGCGGCACAACTTCACCGAGCTGCCCCGCATCCGCTCCGAGCGCCCGGCGTTCGAGCTGCACTACCCGGAGTACGTCGAGCGGTACCGCAAGGAGTCGCACTACCACGGCAGCACGTCGGCCTTCGAGGTCGCCGCGCAGGGTGCGGGTTCGGAGACCCAGCCGAACGACGACCCGCAGTCGCGCTAGGCGCAGTCCGACAGGCACGGGCCCGGTGGGCCCGGTGGGCGCGGTCGCCCATCGGGCCCACCGGCCGTTGTGCGAGGCTGGGGCCGTGGCCGAAACGTCCGCGGGAACGCCCGTCCTGATCACCGTGACGGGCCCGGACCGGCCCGGGGTCACCTCGGTGCTCTTCGCCGCGCTGACCCGCCACGGGGTGGACCTGCTCGACGTCGAGCAGGTCGTGGTCCGCGGCCAGCTCACCCTCGCCGCGCTCGTCGCCGCGCACCGCGACCCCGACGGCCTGCGCGAGGCCGTCGAGCAGGCGATGCACGCCATCGGCATGCGGGTCGACACGTCGGTCGAGTCGGGTGACGACGCCGGGCCGCCGCGGCCCACCCACGTCGTGCTGCTGCTCGGGCGGCCGATCTCCGCGCGGGCGTTCGGGATGGTCGC
>DASVUG010000295.1:0-1834 GCA_036387155.1 Pseudonocardia sp.
CCGCGCGCGACCGCCGCGACGGTGCGCGCGGGCCCCACGTCGATACCGAGGACGTACCCCATCGCTCCCGATCCCAGCTCAGCGCCGACCGCTCGCCCGTCGCGTCCCCCGTCGGGGCGGCCCCGGGGCACGTTAGCGACACCACGCCGGGTGCCCGGGGTGCCTGGGCCGGGTACGCGCGCCGCTGCGCCGAACGGCCGATCCGCGCCCCGGGCCGGGCGCGCCGACCGGCCCCCCGCTCCGGGCGGGGCTACAGGCGGTGCTGCAGGGCCTCGGCGGCGGCGAGCAGGTCCGCCGCCCAGCGGACGCCGGGGCGGCGGCCGATGCGGTCCACCGGACCCGACACCGACACGGCGGCCACGACCTGTCCACCCGCGTCCCGCACGGGCGCCGACACGCTCGACACCCCGGCCTCGCGCTCGGCGACGCTCTGCGCCCACCCGCGGCGCCGCACGTCCAGCAGCGCCCGTTCGGTGAACGTCGCCTCGGGCAGCAGGGCCCGCTGGGTGGCGGGATCGGCCCAGGCCGCGAGCACCTTGGCGCCCGACCCGGCCGTCATCGGCAGCCGCGAGCCGACGGGCACGGTGTCGCGCAGGCCGCTCACCGGCTCGGCCGCCGCGATGCAGACGCGGTGCGCGCCGTCGCGGCGGTACAGCTGCACGCTCTCCCCGGTGATGTCGCGCAGCCGGGGCAGCACGGCCGCGGCGGCCTCCAGCAGCGGGTCCGCCCCGCGGTGCGCCAGCTCGGCCAGCGCCGGCCCGGGACGCCACCGCCCGTCCGGCCCGCGGTGCAGCAGCCCGTGCACCTCCAGGCCGACCGCCAGCCGGTGCGCCGTCGCCCGGGGCAGCCCGGTCCGCGCGCACAGCTCGGACAGCCCGCACGGCTCCGCGGCCGCCGCCCGCAGCACCCCCACGGCCTTGTCCAACACTCCGATGCCACTAGACTGTCCCACAGGGCAACACTAACTTCCCGAATGGTGAGAAGTCGAGGTGACCGGCGTGGGTCGCACACTGGCCGAGAAGGTGTGGAACCGCCACCTGGTGCGGGCGGGCGAGGGGCAGGAACCGGACCTGCTCTACATCGACCTGCACCTCGTGCACGAGGTCACCAGCCCGCAGGCCTTCGACGGGCTGCGCCTCGCGGGCCGCCGCGTCCGCCGGCCCGACCTCACCGTCGCCACCGAGGACCACAACGTCCCCACGCTGGACGTCCTCGCGCCGATCGCGGACCGGGTCTCCCGCACCCAGGTCGAGACGCTGCGCAAGAACTGCGCCGAGTTCGGCGTCCCGCTCTACCCGATGAACCACGCCGAGCAGGGCATCGTGCACGTCGTCGGGCCCCAGCTGGGGCTCACCCAGCCCGGCCTGACGGTCGTCTGCGGCGACAGCCACACCTCCACGCACGGCGCCTTCGGCGCGATGGCCTTCGGCATCGGCACCTCCGAGGTCGAGCACGTGCTCGCCACCCAGACGCTGCCGCTGCGGCCGTTCCGGACGATGGCGGTCACCATCACCTCCCGGGACGGCCGCCTGCGGCCCGGCGTCACCAGCAAGGACGTCATCCTCGCGATCATCGCGAAGATCGGCACCGGCGGCGGGCAGGGCTACGTCCTGGAGTACCGGGGCAACGTCGTCGAGAACCTCTCGATGGAGGCCCGGATGACGATCTGCAACATGTCGATCGAGGCGGGCGCCCGGGCCGGGATGATCGCCCCGGACGAGACGACCTTCGCCTACCTGCGGGGCCGCGACCGCGCGCCGAAGGGCGCGGACTGGGACGCCGCCGTCGCCGACTGGCGCACGCTGCGCACGGACGACGACGCCGTGTTCGACGC
>DASVUG010000296.1:0-2771 GCA_036387155.1 Pseudonocardia sp.
CGGACGAGCAGGACGCGCTCGACGCCGACCCGTTCGGCGGGCCCACCCCGGCTGCCGGCGTGCCGCTGCCGGACCCGTTCGTCCGCCGCCGACCCTGACGTCGACCGGCCCGGACATCGACCGGCACGGACGCCCGCCCCCCGCGGTCTCGTAGGGTCGGCTCCCATGAGCGCGGACCCCGCCCGCCCCGACCCCGCCCGCCCCGACGCCACCGAGCCCGATCCCGCCCGGCTCGACCCCACGGGGTCCGACCCCGCCCGGCCGGACCCCGTGCGGATCGACGTCGTCGCCGAGCGGCCCTACCCCGTCTGGGTCGGCCACGGGGTCGCGGACCGGCTCGCGGCCACCGTGTCCGGCCTGGGTGCCGCGCGGGCGCTGGTCGTGCACCAGCCCGCGCTCGCCGCGGCCGCGGAGTCCGCCCGCGCGCAGCTCGACGCGGCCGGGGTCGACGCCCACCGGGTCGAGGTGCCCGACGCGGAGGAGGGCAAGGCGCTCGCCGTCGCCGGGTACTGCTGGGAGGTGTGCGGGCAGGCCGGGCTGACCCGCTCGGACGTCGTCGTCGGGTTCGGCGGCGGCGCCGTCACCGACCTCGCCGGCTTCGTCGCCGCGACGTGGATGCGCGGGGTGCCCGTGGTGCACGTCCCGACGACGCTGCTCGCCATGGTCGACGCGGCCGTCGGGGGCAAGACCGGGATCAACACCGCCGCCGGCAAGAACCTCGTGGGCTGCTTCCACGAGCCGTCCGCGGTGCTGGTCGACCTGGCGACGCTCGCGACGCTGCCGACCGAGGAGCTGGTCCCGGGCGCGGCGGAGGTCGTCAAGGCCGGGTTCGTCGCGGACCCGGCGATCCTCGACCTGGTCGAGGCCGACCCCGCCGCCGCGCTCGACCCGGCCGGGCCGGTGCTGCCCGAGCTGGTGCGCCGCGCCATCCGCGTCAAGGCCGACGTGGTCGGGGCGGACCTGCGCGAGTCGCACCTGCGGGAGGTCCTCAACTACGGCCACACCCTCGGGCACGCCGTCGAGCGGCGCGAGGGGTACCGGTGGCGGCACGGCAACGCCGTCAGCGTCGGGCTGGTGTTCGCCGCGGAGCTCGCGCGGGCCGCGGGCCGGCTCGACGACGCGACGGCCGACCGGCACCGCGACGTCCTCGACGCGCTGGGCCTGCCCACGCGCTACGACCCGGACGCCTTCGACGAGCTGCTGACCGCGATGCACGGCGACAAGAAGGCGCGCGCGGGCCGGCTGCGCTTCGTCGTCCTGGACGGCCTGGCCCGGCCCGGCCGCCTCGAGGACCCGGACCGGGCACTGCTGGAGCGCGCCTACGCCGCCGTCGCCGGGAGCCCGTGAGCCGGAGGCCGCCGTCGCCGGGCACACGGCCCGGGGTCCTCGCGGGGGTCCTAAGGTGACGGCGTGCCCCCCGCCTCCCGCCGCGCGGCCCTGCGCGGGCTGCTGCGCGCCGCGGACGTCGAGGCGCTGCTGGTCACCGACCTGGTCAACGTCCGCTACCTGACCGGGTTCACCGGCTCGAACGCGGCGCTGCTCGTGCACGCCGCCGGGGACGGCGCGAGCCGCTTCTGCACCGACGGGCGCTACACCACCCAGAGCGCCGCCGAGGTGCCCGACCTGGAGCGCATCGTCGACCGCGCCGGCGCGGTCGTCCTCGCGCGGGCCGCGGAGGAGCTGGGCGTGACGCGGCTCGGGTTCGAGTCCGAGGCGGTCACCGTCGACGCGCACGCCGCGCTGGTCGAGGCCGCGGGGGCCACCGTGCTGCTGCACCGCGCCCCCGGCCTGGTCGCCCGCCTGCGGCGGGTCAAGGACGCGGCCGAGGTCGCCACGCTGCGCCGGGCGTGCGCCGTCGCCGACGCCGCGCTGGCCGACCTCGTCGCGGCCGGCGGGCTGCGACCGGGCCGCAGCGAGCGCGACGTCGCGTTCGACCTGGAGACCCGCATGCGCGCGCACGGCGCCGCCGGCCCGGCGTTCGACACGATCGTCGCCGCCGGCCCGCACTCGGCGGTGCCGCACCACCGCCCCACGGACGCCTCGATGCGCCGCGGGGACCTGGTGAAGCTGGACTTCGGCGCGCTGGTCGAGGGCTACCGCTCCGACATCACCCGCACCGTCGTGCTCGGCCGGGCCGCCGGCTGGCAGCGCGACCTGCACGCCCTCGTCGCCACCGCCCAGGAGGCCGGCCGGGCCGCGCTGCGCCCGGGCACGCCGGTCGTCGACGTCGACGCCGCCGCGCGGGACGTCGTGGCGCACGCCGGGTACGCCGACGAGTTCGTGCACGGCCTGGGCCACGGCGTGGGCCTGGAGATCCACGAGGCGCCGCTGCTGGGGCCGACGGGGACCGGCGAGGTGGCCGCGGGCATGGTCGTCACCGTCGAGCCGGGGGTGTACCTGCCCGGCCGCGGCGGCGTGCGGATCGAGGACACGGTCGCCGTGGGGAACGCCGCCGCGGAGCCGCTGACGCGCTCGCCGCGGCAGCTGCTGGAGATCGCCTGACGGTCGCCCGCCGGTCCCGCGGGTCGGTCGGGCTCCGCGAGGGCCCGACGCGCCGTGGTGGGGGGCCGGACACCCCCGGACCTCGGCGGGACCCCCGGGTACGCTGGTCGGCGACGTCGGCGCCGGTCCGGGCGCCGTCCCCGTGGAAGGCGCGTGACGAGACCGCGCCCGAGCAGAGATCCTAGGAGTGCCCACCCGTGGCGACGACGAACGACCTGAAGAACGGCCTGGTGCTCAACCTGGACGGCCAGCTGTGGACGGTCACGGCG
>DASVUG010000297.1:0-4353 GCA_036387155.1 Pseudonocardia sp.
ACCTCGGGTGCCGGCGCCCAGGTCAGCGCGAGCCCGGACACGTCCAGCAGGACGGGGACGCCCTCGGCGAGGAGCTTGTCCACGCCGGCGCGCAGCTCCACGGCCGTCGCCGCGGTCACCTCGCCCTGCGCCGCGGCCACGAGGACCCCGGCCTCCCGCCCGACGGGGCGTACGGCGACGCCCTGCGGACCCCCCATCGCCCTCGCCCGCCCTCCGTGCCGCCGCGGCCCTCCGCAAGCGGTGCACAACCTGTCCGTCCCGACGGTAGCGCGTCCGACCGACGGACGTTAGCCTTCGTTGTCACAGAAACGAACTGCCCGACGTTGGAGCGAAGTAGCGCTCCGGCGAAGCGGCCGGCCACGTCGACGTCGTGGCTGCAGGGGAGCCCGCCGATCGAAGCGAGGAGTCGCATGGTTGCCGAGCTGGCCCCAGGGCGACCGGTGTTCGACCTGGTGGGTCGGCCCACGTCGCGGGGGGTGACGTGGGCCTGGGTCCAGGACGACCTGCACGCCGGGTCCGTCGGGCGGGCCCGCCGCGACCTGCGGGGGTTGTTCGCCGCGGGGACGGCACCGCACCGGGTGCTGGTCTACCTGGGCCCCGAGCGCTTCGTGGACCTCGGCGGGCTGCGGCTGCTGCTCGAGATCGGGGGTGAGGTGCGCCGCCGCGGCGGCGCGCTGGCGGTCGTCGCCCCGCCGCACGGCCTGACGCGGATGGCTGCGTGCCTGGCGCTCCAGGAAGAGGAACTGCCCATGCTCGACTCCGTGCAAGAGGCCGCCCGGTGGGCCCGCACCCGGAAGGACGCCTGACCCGTGACCACCACCACCGCCTCGCGGCCCCGCACCGGCACCGCCCCCGCGTCCGCCGCCCCGGCCGCCGCGGGCGACCCCGCCGTGGACACCGCCGAGGTCGCCGCCCCCACCGACACCGACACCGCCGTCGACACCGCTACCGACACCGGTACCGCGACCGACAGCGGTACCGACGCCGCCGCCGACACCCAGGGTGGCCGGCCCGACCTCGGCCACACCGGCTACGAGCACCTCGGCCCCCTGTTCGTCGAGTACGCCGCGCTGCCGCCCGGTCACGCCCGCCGCCGCGCCCTGCGGGACGCGCTGATCGCCGGCTACGCCCCGGTGGCCCGGCACATCGCCCGGCGCTACCGCAACCGCGGGGAGAACCCGGAGGACCTCGAGCAGGTCGCCGCCGTGGGCCTGATCCTGGCCGTCGACCGCTTCGAGCCCGACCGCGGGGTCGACTTCCTGTCGTTCGCCGTGCCGACGATCACCGGCGAGGTGCTGCGCCACTTCCGCGACCGGGCCACGACCATCCGAGTGCCGCGGCGGCTGAGGGCGCTGCAGTCGGCGATCTTCGAGGCGGCGGCCGAGCTCGGGCAGCGGCTCGGGCGCGCGGCGCGGCCGTCCGAGATCGCCCGCCACCTCGGGACCCCGCTCGAGGTGGTCCTGGAGGGCCTGCAGGCCCAGTACGCCGGGCACACGTCCTCGCTGGACGAGCCGTCGTGGGACGACGACGGCAGCAGCAAGGGCACCCGGACCCGCCACGAGGCCGCGCTGGGGATCGTCGAGGCCGAGTTCGACCTGGTGGAGCACCGGGAGGCGCTGGTGCCGCTGCTGTTGGCCCTGCCCGAGCGCGAGCGCAAGATCCTGCTGCTGCGGTTCTTCCGCGGGCTGACGCAGACCGAGATCGCCGAGCAGGTCGGCGTCTCCCAGATGCACGTCTCCCGGCTGCTCTCGCGCACCCTCGCCGGCCTGCGCCGCCGGATGGCGGTGGACTAGCCGCGCGGGGCCGGTCGGGTCAGCTCCGCGGGAGGTCGTCGAGGCCCAGGACGCGGTCGAGCAGGCGGAAGCGGTAGGCGGCGCTGAGGGTGACGAACCAGAGCGCCAGCGGGATGAGCACCACGGCGAGCACGAACGGGTTGGTCGAGGTGATCCCGAAGTAGTTGTAGAGCGCCGGGACGGTGGTGACGGCCCCGAGGGCGACGACGAGCACCGCGACGAGCACCGTGGGGCGCCGGTCGTCGGTCGGCGCCGTCCAGGCGGCGAACAGCCGCGCGGGCGGGAAGAGGAACAGGATCAGCAGGAACGACGCCAGCGCGACGAAGGTCGACAGGCCCGTCTGCGCGCCGATCGTGGCCGCGGCCGTGGTGAAGTCGGCGTCGGTGTAGGTCACGCCGGTGTAGCGCTCGAAGTCGCTGATCACCTCGTCGGGGGTGCGCCCGGAGCCGAGGAACCGGGTGACGCTGCGGTAGAGGTAGGCGTACACGGCCGTGCCGAACCCCGCGGTGACCACCGCCGCCGGGATCACGAAGCGGGCGAGGTTGCCCAGCAGGTGCGGGTCCGGCGCGGTGGGCCGGGCCCAGAAGGTCAGGAAGAGCGTCGGCACCCCGACCGTCAGCAGCGTGAGCCCCACCTGCGTCGGGGAGTACGGGAAGCCCAGGCCCAGCATCGTGACGGCCAGGATGACCAGGCCCTGGGTGGCCACCCGCGCCAGGAACACGTACATCGACACCGCGATGCCGTTGATGATCCGGCGGCCCTCGCGGCGGGCGGGCAGCAGCGCGGCGAACGAGTCGTCGACGAGCACGATGTCGGCGACGTCGCGGGTGACGGCGCTGCCGCTGCGCATCGCCACCCCGACCTGCGCGCGCTTGAGCGCGCGGGCGTCGTTGACCCCGTCGCCGATCATGGCGACGCGCCGGCCCTGCCGGCGCAGGCTCGCCACGATGCGCTCCTTGTGCTCGGGGGCGACGCGGCCGAAGACGGCCGTCCGCGCGACGAGCCGGTCGAGCGCCGGGTCGTCGAGGTCGTCGAGGGCGGCCCCGCGCACCGGTTCGCCCACGTCCAGCCCGGCGCGCCCGGCGAGCGCGGCGACGGTGCGCGGGTCGTCCCCGGAGAGCACCTTCACCGCCACGCCCTCGTCGCGGAAGCGGGCGACGGCCTCGACCACGTGGGGCCGCAGCTCGTCGGCGAGGGCGACGACCGCGACGGGCTCCAGGGCCGGCAGCACGGGGCGGCCGTCGGCGCCGCGCAGGCCGGGGGCCGCGCCGTTCGACGAGGTGGCGGCCCGGGCCAGCACGAGCACGCGCAGCCCCCGCCCGGCGCGGGCGGCCACGGCGTCCGGCGGCACCGGCGCGGTCAGGTGGGGCGCGAGGGCGTCGGGGGCGCCGAGGACCCAGGTGCCCCCGTCCTCCGCACCGGGATCGGTCACCAACCCGGACCACCGCAGCGACGACGCGAACGGCACCTCGTCGCGGACGGTCCACGGCTCGCCCGGCAGCGCCGCCGCCAGCGCCGCGGAGGTCAGGTTCGGCGTGGTGACGCTGTGGGCGAAGCGGCCGAGCACCTCCCGGGGGGCGATCGGAGCGGCCCCGACCGCCTCGACGTCGGCGAGCGTCAGCCGGCCGGTGGTCAGCGTGCCGGTCTTGTCGGTGCAGACGACGTCGACCCCGGAGACCGACTCCACCGCGTTGACCTGCTGCACGAGCGCGCCGGACCCGGAGATCCGGCCGGCGCCGGCGGTGTAGGCCAGGGCGATGAGGAAGAACAGGCCGTACGGGACGAGCCCGGAGAGCACGGCGGTGATCTGCACGACCCGCACCAGGGTCAGCCCCTCCAGCAGGGCCTGGGCGAGGATCGCGCCGCTCATGAGCACGACCAGCGCGATGACCAGCCGCACGACGAAGGTGATCTGCCGCTGCAGCGGCGTGCTGTCGGTCGTGTCGCGCCGGGCCTCCGTCGTCAGCCGCCCGGCGTAGCTGGCCGCCCCCACGTCGCGGGCCAGCTGGTGGCCCGACCCGGCGACGCACAGGCTGCCCGACCGCAGGTCGTCGCCCGGCCCCTTGGCGACCGGGTCGGACTCGCCGGTCAGCAGCGACTCGTCCACCTCGACGCGACCGCCCGGCCGGGCGGGGTCGACCGGCCCCGGGTCCGGCGACGTGGACCCGGGCAGGGGCGCGTCGAGCAGCGGGCCGTCCACGACGACCTGGTCGCCGGCCCGCACCACCAGCACGTCGCCGCGCACGACGGCCTCGGGCGCGACCTCGACCTCCCCGCCGTCGCGGACGACCACCACCGGTGTCCGGTCGAGCAGCTGCAGCCCGTCGAGCTGGCGCTTGGCCCGGATCTCCTGCACCGCGCTGATCAGCGCGTTGACCAGGCCGAGGCCGACGCTGACCAGCGCGTCGCTGTAGCGGCCCAGCGCCAGCAGGGCGACGCCGATGACGAACAGGACGGTGTTGAAGAACGAGAACACGTTCGTCCGCAGGATCGTCGCGTAGGTGCGCGTCGTCCCGCTGACCGCGACGTTGCCCTCGCCGCGGCGGGCGCGCGCGGCGGC
>DASVUG010000298.1:0-23171 GCA_036387155.1 Pseudonocardia sp.
CGAGGAAGCCCGCGAGCTGCGCCGCCGTCGCCTCACCCGACAGCACCCGGTCCATCACCCACGCGGTGTCGTCGGTCCCCAGGTCGTGCCCCGCGACCAGGCGCCCGAGCAGCCCGGGCCAGCTCTGCACCGGGCCCGCACCCGCCCCGCCCCCACCCGGCGCGGTGCCCGCCGCGGTGTCCGGCGCGGTGTCCGCCGCGCGGCCCGCCGCGGTGTCCGACGCACGGCCCGCCGCGGTGTCCGACGCACGGCCCGCCGCGGTGCCGACCACCGGCGCCTCAGCTCCGCTCGAACACGGCGGGCGCCCCGCCGGCGTCCGCGTCCCCGCCCAGCTCGCGGGCCTGGGAGCGCCGCAGCACCTCGGCGACGGTCTCGGCGGCCGTCAGCGGGTCCAGCGGGTGCACGAGCACGGCGTCGGCCTGCGACCAGGTCGCGAGCCACCGGTCGTCCCGGCGGCGGACGGTGACGATGATCGGCGGGCAGTCGTCGATCTCGTTCTTGAGCTGGCGGGACACGCCCATGCCGCCCGTCGGCTGCGCCTCGCCGTCGAGGACGGCCAGGTCGACCCGGCCCGCGTCGGCCGCGGCGATGACCTCCGCGATGCCCGAGGCCTCCAGGAAGCGCACGCGCCCGACGTCCGGGGCGGGGCGCCGGCCGACGGCGGAGATGATGGCCTCGCGCACCTCCGGCCGGTGGCTGAACACCAGGACGGTCGAGGTCCGCTGCGCGTCGGGACGGGTCACGGGACCGGATGCTAACGCCTGCCCCGCGGCGCACCGCCCCCGCCGAGCACCGCGGAAGATCCACGGCGGGACCGACGGCGGGACCGCCGCTCCCACCCCGCGGGAACCGTGACCCACCCGCAGCCATCCCGACAGGCTGTAGAAGTTCGCCCGGGTCATAATACGGAGGTGACGTCAGCCGCACCCCAGATCAGCGCGCGGATCCACTCGCTGAACCGCCCGAACCTGGTCAGCATCGGCACCATCGTCTGGCTGTCCAGCGAGCTGATGTTCTTCGCCGGGCTGTTCGCGGTGTACTTCACCGTCCGGGCGCAGAACGTGGGCGAGTGGCCGCCGCCGCCGACGGAGCTGGACGTCCCGTACGCGCTGATGGTGACGATCGTGCTCGTGGCGTCGTCGTTCACCTGCCAGTACGGGGTGTTCGCCGCCGAGCGCGGCGACGTCTTCGGCCTGCGCCGCTGGTACCTGATCACCCTGGTGATGGGCACGTTCTTCGTGCTCGGGCAGGGGTACGAGTACTACAACCTGGTCGAGGAGGGGACCACCATCCCCTCCAGCGCGTACGGCACCGTGTTCTACCTGGCCACGGGCTTCCACGGGCTGCACGTCATCGGCGGGCTGGTGGCGTTCGTCTTCCTGCTGATCCGCACGCGGCTGAGCAAGTTCACACCCGCCCAGGCGACGGCGGCGATCGTCGTGTCGTACTACTGGCACTTCGTCGACATCGTCTGGATCGGCCTGTTCTCCGTCATCTACTTCATCCGATGACACCCGGCATCTCGACACCGACCGCCAGGGCGGGGAAGGCACGACGATGACCACCACACCCCCACCGGACTCCCCGGACCCCGCGCCCCGCGCCGCCCGCCGCCCGTTCGCCGGCCGCCTGTTCGCCCGGCGCGGCCGCGCGCACCGCCGCGTCGCGGGCGCGCTGGCGCTGGGCCTGGGCCTGCTGACCGCCGGCGGCCTCTACACGGCCGCCACCGCGGACGTCAACGTCGCGCACGCGCAGGAGGCCGACGCCGCCACGCTGCGCAAGGGCCAGGAGCTGTTCAACCAGAACGCCTGCATCACCTGCCACGGCTCGAACCTGCAGGGCGTCGTCGGGCGCGGCCCGAGCCTGATCGGCGTCGGCGACGCGGCGGTGTACTTCCAGGTGTCCAGCGGGCGCATGCCGCTGGCGCGCCAGGAGGCCCAGGCCGAGCGCAAGCCGCCGCTGCCGCAGTTCGACCCGGACAGCGAGGAGGGCCAGGCCAACCTCGACGCCCTCGGCGCCTACATCCAGGCCCAGGGCGGCGGCCCGACGCGCCCGGAGGCCCAGGCCGTGGCGCTGCGCGGCGACGACCCGGCCCGTGGCAGCGAGCTGTTCCGGCTGAACTGCGCCTCGTGCCACAACTTCACCGGCCGCGGCGGCGCGCTCTCGTCGGGCAAGTACGCCCCGACGCTGGACCCGGCCACCGAGACGCAGATCTACACGGCGATGCTCTCGGGCCCGCAGAACATGCCCAAGTTCTCCGACCGGCAGCTCACGCCGGAGGAGAAGGAGGACATCATCGCCTACATCATCTCCGTGCGGGGCAACCAGAACAGCGTCGGCGGGAACCCGCTCGGCGGCATCGGCCCGGTGTCGGAGGGCCTGATGGCCTTCCTCGTCGGGCTGATGGGCATGGTCGGCTTCGCGATCTGGCTGGGGGCCAAGACATGACCACCACCCGCCACGACGACGGCGGCGCCGGCGGCGCCACGGGCCGCCGCAGCCACGAGGGCCAGGAGCCCCCGCCCAGCGCGGAGTCCCCGCACCCGCCGGAGGTCACCGAGGCGGACCTGGAGGGCATGACGCAGCCCCAGCTCGCCCGGCTCGCCGCGGAGCTGGACGACGTCGAGGTCGTGCACAACCAGGACCCGTGGCCCGTGCGCGGCACCCGGGCGGAGAAGCGCGCGGCGCGGTCGGTCGCGCTGTGGTTCCTCATCTCCGCGCTCTCGGGGCTGGCCTTCCTGGTGGCCTTCCTGTTCTGGCCCTTCGAGTACGTGCCCCCGGGCGACCCGGGCTACTTCGTGCGCTCGCTCTACACCCCCGTCGTCGGCGGCACGCTCGGCTTCTCGGTGCTGGCGCTGGGCATCGCGGTCATCGCGTACGTGAAGAAGTTCTTCCCGGACGAGGTGTCGGTCCAGCAGCGCCACGACGGGCCGTCGGACGAGGTGGCCCGGCGCACCGTCATCGCCCAGGTCGTGCAGGCCGGCAAGGAGACGGGCATCGCGCGGCGCAAGGTGATCGCCGGCTCCGCCGGGCTCGCCGCCGGCGTGCTCGGCGTGGGCGTGGGCGTCGCCGCCGTCGCCCCGCTGGTCCGCAACCCGTGGAAGGGCGGCGACAAGGCCGCGCTGTGGACGACGGGGTGGGCGCCGGTGAACGGCGAGACGGTCTACCTGCGCTACGACACCGGCGACCCCGAGGACGTCGCCCTGGTCCGCCCCGAGGACCAGGAGCCGGGGTCGATGATGACGGTGTTCCCGTTCCGCGAGTCCGAGCGCGGCGACGAGGAGGCGCTGCTGCGCGGCCTGCGCGGCTCCGACCACCCCGTCATGCTCATCCGGCTCCGGCCGGAGGCGACGCGGACGTGGAAGCCCGGGCAGGAGGACCTGCACTACGGCGACTACATCGCGTACTCGAAGATCTGCACGCACCTGGGCTGCCCGACGTCGCTCTACGAGACGCAGACCAACCGCATCCTCTGCCCGTGCCACCAGTCGCAGTTCCTCGCGACCGAGTACGCCAAGCCGGTCTTCGGGCCGGCCGCCAGGCCGCTCCCCCAACTTCCGATTACAGTGAACGACGAGGGCTTCTTCGTCGCGACCGGCGACTTCCCGGACGCGGTGGGCCCGTCCTTCTGGGAGATGGGACGACAGTCATGAGTGCGTTGACCACCCCCACGCAGAGGGGCGGCGGTCTCGTCGCCGAACAGCTCGACGAGCTGGACCAGCGCTACCACCCCGCGGGTGGGCTGCGGCGCCAGTTCAACAAGGTCTTCCCGACGCACTGGTCGTTCATGCTCGGCGAGGTCTGCCTCTACAGCTTCGTCGTGGTGCTGCTGTCCGGGGTCTACCTGGCCCTGTTCTTCGACCCGTCGATGACCGAGGTCCACTACGACGGCGTCTACCAGAACCTGCGCGGCGTCGCGATGTCGCGGGCGTACGAGAGCGCGCTGGACATCACCTTCGAGTACCGCGGCGGGCTGTTCGTCCGGCAGCTGCACCACTGGGCGGCGCTGCTGTTCCTCGCCGGGATGTTCGCCCACATGTTCCGCACCTTCTTCACCGGTGCGTTCCGCAAGCCGCGCGAGGCGAACTGGGCCATCGGCGTCGTGCTGATCCTGGTCGGCACCTTCGAGGGCTTCAGCGGCTACTCCCTGCCGGACGACCTGCTCTCCGGCACCGGGCTCCGGATCGCCTCGGCGATCACCCTGTCCGTCCCGGTCATCGGCACCTGGGCGCACTGGGCTCTGTTCGGCGCCGAGTTCCCGGGCACCGAGATCATCCCGCGGCTCTACATCATCCACGTGCTGATCTTCCCGGGCATCCTGCTGGCGCTCATCGGCGCGCACGTGGGGCTGGTGTGGTACCAGAAGCACACCCAGTTCCCGGGTCCGGGGCGCACGGAGAAGAACGTGGTCGGCGTCCGGATCCTGCCGGCCTTCGCGGCCAAGGGCGGGGCGTTCTTCGCCGTCTGCGCCGGCGTCATGGCCATGATGGGCGGGCTGTTCCAGATCAACCCGATCTGGCTGTTCGGGGCGTACAACCCCGCGCAGGTGTCGGCCGGCTCGCAGCCCGACTTCTACATGGGCTGGTCGGACGGCGCGGCCCGGCTGATGCCGGCGTGGGAGATCGTGATCGGCAACTACCGCGTCCCGGCGGTGTTCTGGGCGACCGCGGCGTTCCTGCCGCTGTTCTTCGTGATCGCCGGGTTGTACCCGTACTTCGAGCGCAAGATGACCGGCGACAACGCGCTGCACAACCTGCTGCAGCGCCCGCGGGACGTCCCCGTCCGCACGTCGCTGGGCGCCATGGCGATCATGACGTACGTCGTGCTGCTGATCTCGTCGGCCAACGACTGGTTCGCGTTCTTCTTCGACGTGTCGCTGAACGCCACCACCTGGATGGGCCGCATCGGTCTGCTGGTGCTGCCGCCGATCGCCTACTGGGTGACCTACCGGTGGTGCCTGGGCCTGCAGCGGGCGGACCGCCAGGTGCTGGAGCACGGCGTGGAGACCGGCATCGTCCGCCGGCTGCCGCACGGCGAGTTCATCGAGATCCACCAGCCGCTCGGGGGGGTGGACCACCACGGCCACCCGATCCCCCTGGAGTACCAGGGCGCGCCGGTGCCCAAGAAGATGAACCAGCTGGGCTCCGCGGGCTCGCCCGTCCCCGGCTCGCTGACCACGCCGGACCCGGCGCGGGAGACGGCCGAGCTCGAGCGCGCACGCCGCGAGCTGATCGCGGCCGAGGGGCGCGAGCACGGCGACAACGAGGGCGACGCGAACCGCGAGGCCTACGCGGAGGACCGCCGGGCGCTGAGCGGGCGTCCGAGCGAGCTGGAGGACTAGCAGCTCGCCCGAGGTGACCGACCTCTCCCGTGCACAGCGAGGGCCCCGCCGGATCTCCGGCGGGGCCCTCGCCGCGTCCGGCGGCGCTCGGCGCTCCCGATCAGCCGCTGGGCGTCGACCGCGTGTCGTGCGTCACCCGCGTCCGGGTGATCCTGTTAGCGTTCCAGACGTGCGTGCAGCGAGTCTCCTCCTCGTAGCCCCGCGCGTCGGCTGAGCCAGATCCCCGACGCGCCGATCGGTCCACGACCGAGCACTGCCCCGAGATCTGGCTCGGGTCCCCCTCCCCCGGACCCTTCCTGGAGCCGATGATGACCGTTCTGGATCCCCGCCCCCGCCGCACCGCCGCCGCCTGGCAGCCCCGCCTCGAGCGGCGGCACGAGATCGTCACCACCGGTGGCATGGCCGGCGTGCTCGGTGTCGGCGCGGCGCTGCACACCTGCGGCTACCAGGTCCACGAGTTCGTGGTCGACGTCCAGGACGGCGTCCCCTACGGCTCGGTGACCTGCACCGTCGCCCTCACCGCGGCCGAGGCCGGGCCCTTCGCCGAGCGGCTGCGCGAGGTCCCGGCCGTCATCGCCGTCGACCAGCGGTAGCCGGGCCCCGGCCGCTCAGTCGGCGGCCGGGACCGACGCGCCGTACACGGCGGCGTCGGATGCGCCGTACACGGCGGCGAGCATCGCCGCCAGGTCCGCGACCTTGACCCGCTCCGCGCCGCGGCCCTGCCCCAGCCGGATCTCCTCGGCGTCCAGGCGCAGCCAGGCCGTCCAGTCGACCGGGCGGACGCCGTGCGCGGCCAGCGTGCGGGCCAGCTCGTCGGGGTCGGGGTGCGGCGGGGTCGGCAGCGTCGGCAGGTCGGCCAGCAGGGAGGCGGCGGTCTCCACGGCGTCGTGCTTGTTCGTGCCGATCACCCCCGTCGGGCCGCGGCGCAGCCACCCGGTGACGTAGGCGCCGGGGACCGGGGCACCCTCGCCGTCCACGACCCGCCCGGCCGCGTTCGGCACGGTGCCCGTCGCGGCGTCGAACGGCAGCCCCGGCACCGGTTCGGCGGTGTAGCCGACGGCCCGCACCACCAGCCCGACGTCGAGGGTCTCGGTCTCCCCCGTCCCGCGCACCCGCCCCTCCGGCGTGAGGGCGTTCCGCTCGACGACGACGCCGGTGACGCGGCCCCCGGCTCCCTCGTCGGCACCGTCGCCGGCACCGCCGAGGACCCGCACGGGGCTGCGCAGGAAGCGCAGGTGGATGCGCCGGGCCGTGCCCGTCCGCGGGTGCCGGGCCCACTCGGCGAGGACGGCCAGGTTCGCCCGCTCGCGGCGGTCCGTCGCGGCCTCCAGCAGGGCGTCCCAGTCGTCGGCCCCGCCGGCGTGCACGACGACCGCGGCGTCGGCCAGCTCCCCGAGCTGGCGCAGCTCGACGGGGGTGAACCGCACGTGCTGCGGGCCGCGGCGGACCAGCACGTGCACGTCGCGCACGGCGCTGGCCGCCAGGGCGTCGAGCACGGTGTCCGGGACGTCGGTGGGCGCGAGCTCGTCCGCGGTGCGGGAGAGCACCCGGGCGACGTCGAGGGCGACGTTGCCGGCGCCGACGACGGCGGCGGCCGGGGTGTCGAGCCGGGGGGCGAGGCCGTGGTCGGGGTGCCCGCAGTACCAGCCGACGACGGCGCCGGAGCCGACACTGCCGGGCAGGTCCTCGCCGGGGACGCCCAGGCGCCGGTCGACGGCCGAACCGGTGGCGTGCACGACGGCGGTGTAGTGCCGGCGCAGGACCTCGAGCGGCAGGCCGCCGTCCCCGACGCGGACGCCCCCGAGGAACCGGACCGCCCCGGGCGCGAACGGCTGCCCGAGCACCCGGACCACGGACTTCATCTTGACGTGGTCCGGCGCGACGCCGTACCGCACGAGGCCGTACGGCGCGGGCAGCCGGTCGAGCACGTCGACGTCCACCGCCCCGGAGGTGGCGAGCGCCGCGGCCGCGTACAGCCCGGAAGGGCCCGCCCCGACGACAGCCACCCGGGGCCGTGCGCCCGCCATGCCGCCTCCTCGCCGCCCGTCCGCACCGGGACCGGTCACCACCGATCCTGCCCCTCGGCGCGGACCGGGTCGAGCGACCCGCCGCGCCGGCGCGTCAGGCGGCCGGGGAGGGCGCCGTCCGGAAGGTGCGGCGGTAGTCGGCCGGCGCGACGCCGACGACCCGGCGGAAGTGGTGGCGCAGCAGCGCGCCCGTGCCGAACCCGCAGCGCCGTGCGACGTCGTCGACGCCCAGGTCGGTGTCCTCGAGCATCCGCCGGGCGAGCAGCACCCGCTGCAGGGTGAGCCAGCGGTGGGGGGTCGTACCCGTCTCCGCGACGAAGCGGCGGGCGAAGCTGCGCTCGGACATGGCGGCCCGGCGCGCCAGGTCCGCGACGGTGTGCTCGACGTCGAGGTGCTCCAGCGCCCAGTCCAGCGTCCGGGCCAGGCCGTCGGCCGCGCACGCCGGGATCGGCTGCTCGACGTACTGGCGCTGGCCGCCGTCGCGCTGCGGCGGCACGACCATCCGCCGCGCGATGGCGTTGACGACCGTGCTGCCCAGCTCGCGGCGCACCAGGTGGAGCGCCGCGTCGATGCCGGCGGCCGTCCCGGCGCTGGTCACCAGGTTGCCGTCGTCGACGAACAGGACGTCCGGGTCCACGAGCGCCGCCGGGTGGCGGGCGCGCAGCTCGTCGGCGTTCATCCAGTGCGCGGTGCACCGCCGGCCGTCGAGCAGCCCGGCCGCGCCGAGGACGAACACACCCGAGCAGACGGTCAGCAGGGTCGCCCCGTCCGCCGCGGCGGCCCGCAGGGCCTCCAGCGCCTCCGCGGGGTACGCGCGCAGCGAGGTGGCGGCCACCGCCACGACGTCCGCGCCGCGCAGGCCGTCGAGCCCGTGCTCCGGCACGATCGCGGCGCCGGTGGGGGTGCGGACCGGCGCGCCGGCCCGCGGGCCGCACACGCGGAAGTCGAGCAGCGGGACGCCGTCGTCGCGGCGGTCCACGCCGAACACCTCGCACAGGACGCCGAACTCGAACACGGACAGCTCGTCCAGGACGAGGACGGCGACGCTGCGGAGCACGCTCGCAGTGTACTGGCAGAATCTTGCCGCAGGCGGTCTTCTCCGCCACTGTCGGCGGGATCTCGATGAGCGGAAACTTCCTGCCATGACCGCTTGGATCGTCCTCCTCGCCCTCGTCGCGCTCTTCGCCGTCGCCGCTTGGCGGCGCGGTCCCGCCGAACCGCCGCTGCCACCCGGCCACGACGGGGAACGCCAGCTCGCCGAGCTGCGCGGGCTGATCAACTCCTGCACGAACGTCCGCCTGCCCTGATCCCCCGCAGCAGGCGGCGGTGGCGCGGGTCGGTGTGATCACCTGCCGCTGCCCGGCGCGGCGCGGTCGGCGAGGATGCGGGGGTGACCGACGACCGCGCCCCGGCCGGATCCCCACGGGCCCCCTCCCCGCCGGCCGGGACGCTGCGCGCCGACTCCGTCGTGCTCGACCTCGACGGCACGCTCGTCGACTCCGCGCCGGGCATCCTCGGCTCGCTGCGGGAGGCGTTCGACGAGCTGGGGATGCCGCTGCCGGCGGGCGGGCTGCCGCACAGCCTGCTCGGGCCGCCGCTCTACGTGTCGCTGCCGGCGCTCGTCGGCGAGGCCGCCACCCCCGAGCTGCTCACCACCTACCGGCGCATCTACGGCGAGCGCGGTCTGCTGCGGAGCCCGGCGTTCGACGGCGTCGACGCGCTGCTGCACGACCTCGCCGCCGCCGGGGCCACGATGGCGGTGGCCACCAGCAAGGCGGAGCCCTACGCCGAGCGGATCGTCGGCCACCGGGGCTGGACGGGCCTGTTCGCGACGGTCTGCGGCGACACCCTCGACCGGCAGCGGCCCACCAAGGCCGACGTCGTCGGGGAGGCGCTGCGCCGGCTCGGGTCGCCCGCGGCGACCCCGGGGTCGGTGGTCATGGTCGGTGACCGGCTGCACGACGTCGTCGGCGCCCGGGCGCACGGCGTGGACTGCCTGGGCGCCGGCTGGGGCTACGCGGAGCCGGGCGAGCTGGAGGAGGCGGGCGCCGTGGCCGTGTACAGCGACCCCGGCGACCTCAGGACCGCGCTGCTGCGCTGAGCCCCGCCGGGGCGAGGCGCGCCGGCGCGAGGTCGGCGGGGTCGACCGCGACGTCGGCGGGAGCCGGGGCACCGGTGACGACGGCCGCCGCCAGCGCGGCCAGCGCGGGCGCCGTCTCGATCCCCGACCCGCCCTGGCCGGCGACGAACCAGAACCCGGGGTGGTCCGGCCAGGCCCCGACGACCGGGCCGCGGTCGGGCACGAACGACCGCAGCCCCGCCCAGCTCGTCACCACCGACCGCAGGCCCAGGCCCGTGACCTCCTCGACCCGCTCGAGGGCGACGGCCACGTCGGCCTCGTCGGGCCGGGCGTCGCCGGGCTCGGCGGGGGTCTCGTCGGCCGGGGAGACCAGCAGGTGGCCCGAGGTCCCCGAGCTGCCGTCGGCCTTGAAGTACCACCGGTCCGCGGCCTCGCAGGCCATCGGGAGCCGACCGCCGTCCGGCGCGCGCAGCCGCGCCGGGTCGGGCACCCGGGCCACCGCGATGGTGCGCCGCAGCGGGGTCAGCCCGATCCGCGGGACGCCCGCCCGCGCGGCGACGACGTCGGCCCACGCGCCCGCGGCGTCGACCAGCTCGCCCACCGGGAGCTCCGCGCCGTCGGCCAGCCGGACCACCCAGCCGGTGCCCGCCCGCCGCGCCGCGACGACCCGGGCGCCCGTCCGGACGGTCCCACCGCGGGCCCGCAGACCGCGGAGGTAGCCGCGGTGCAGGGCGTCCACGTCGACGTCCGCCGCCGCGGCGACGAGCGCCGCCGCGCGCACGTCCCGCAGCGCGGGGCAGCGCCGGCGGGCCTCGTCGGGGTCGACGGGCTCGGCGGCGTCGGGCTCGCCGGCCCTCTCGGCGAGCTGGGCGGCCAGCGCCGCCTCGCCCCGGTCGTCGGCGGCGACCCACAGGACGGGCCGGGGAGCGAGGAGCGGCGGACCGCCGAGCTCGGCCGCCAGCAGTGCGAAGCGCGGGCCGGACGCCGCGACCAGCGCCCGGGCCGTCGCGACCCCGTGCCCGGGGATCCAGGTGGCCGCCGACCGGGCGGTGGCGTGCGTGCCGGCCGTCGCCTCGGCCTCCAGCAGCACGACCGACCGGGTGGCGGCGAGCTCGTAGGCGACCGAGGCGCCGGCGATGCCGCCGCCGACGACGGCCAGGTCCGCGTGCGTCGACACCGCCCCACGGTAAACCGGTCGCGCCGGGGCGGCACCGCTCCTACGCTGCTGCTCATGCGCAGGTGAGAACGCCGCGCCCGGTCGTCCCGGGCGCTCGGCCCCCCGTCGACCCGGCCGGTCCCGACCGTCCCGGCGTGCCGGCCCCGTTCTCCCAGGAGGTTGTCCCTATGCCTGCCGACCACCACACCCCGCGGCTCCCGTCCGTCCTCCCGCCACCGGCGGAGGCGCCGACCGAGCCGTCCGACACCCGGCCCAACCGGGCGGCACGCCGAGGCGGGCGTGCGGGCGCCGAACCCGCACCGGCCGCCGGCCGCGGCGCCGCACCCCGGTCCCGGGGTGTGCAGGGACGCCGGGTCAACCCCGTCCGCCGGACGGGCTGACCCGGGCGCCACGCCACCGCTCGACGTGGCCGTGCGGCGAAGCCTTCCGCAGACCGCAGGCGACGGTCGGGAGCCGGCGAGCCGCACGGCTGCGGCAGGGTGTCCGTCGGGCGGCGGCGTCCCGCGCTCCCGGTCAGGCCGGGACGAGAGTGGCGTCCTGCCCCGACCCGGCGTGCGTGCGCAGCCGCGCGATCGGCAGCGGGCGCTCACGGGTCACGGTGCCCGCCACCTTGGCGGGCAGCGTGATGAACGGGTAGGCCTCGTCGAGGCCCCCGGCGATGCGGGACACCGCGTTGCACGCCTCGAGGACGTCCGCCGGGCCCGCCGAGGGCAGGAGGACCAGGAAGTCCTCGGGCCCGAGGGCGATGACGCGGTCCGCGCCGCCGACGGCCTGGCGCAACCCCTGCGCGAGGCGCTTGAGCACCGCGAGCTCGGCGCGCCGCCCGAAGTCCGCGCGCAGCGAGGACAGCCCGTCGAGCCGCAGCAGCACCAGCCCGATCGGCAGCGTGCCGTCGGGTGAGCCGGCGAGCCACCGGTCGAGGAAGGCGTGGCTGTGGAAGCCGGTGTGCTGGTCGCGCTCGGTCGAGTCGAGCACGGCGGAGAGCGCGGCGCCCGTCTCCGCCCGGGCGCGCTCGACGGCGTCGAAGCGCTCGGTGAGGAAGTGCAGCACCGCGTCCCACGCGTCCTGGTTCGCCGGCTCGGGCGCGGCGTCCACGGCTCCGAGGACCGCGTCGACCTCGGCGCGGACCGCGGCGCGCAGGTTCAGCTTCGCGCAGAGCCGCTCCACCTGCGCCCGGGCCTCGTCGCGGCGGAACGACCAGCCGGCCCGGAACGTCCGGCCCTGCTCCAGCGTCGGCGCGCCGGGCTCCAGCGCCTCGAGGTCCGCCGCCACCAGCGACGCCCCGCCGCCGGGCCCCAGCGCCGTCACGCTCCACTCCTTGACCAGGTCCCCGGCGAGCGCCACGTGGTGCACCCCGGCGGGCATCCCGTCGGGCCCGTCCCCCTCGGGCACCGGGTCCACGATCCCGACGACCGTGACGACGCCCCGCGCGGCGAGGTCGCCGTAGAGGTCGGCCTCGCGCCGGAAGTACGCCAGCTTCTGGAACATCGCGATGAGGACGACCGGGCCGCTCGCGCGGGCGGCCGACGCGAACCGCTCGACGGTGTGGGACAACTCGACCAGCAGCGGCTTGGCGAACGTTCCGGCCCCGACGTCGTCCACCGGCCAAGGGTAGACGGCTCACCCGTAACGGTCACACCGAGGTCGTCACGCGACTGCGGACCGTGACCGGGTCGGCCGGTCCGGCGACGCGGGGCACCATCCTGACGACCGGGGGCCGTACGGTCACCGGTCGTGCCGTCCCCACCGCCCCCGCGCTGCACCGTGTGGTGGGCCGCGCCGGTCGCCCCGGAGCGCGCACCGGCGCTGGTCGGGCTGCTCGACGCGCACGAGCGCGACCGCCTGGGGCGCCTGCGCCGCGCCGACGACCGGGCGCGCTACCTGGCGGCGCACGCCCTCGCCCGGCTCGTCCTGGCCCGGCACGTCCCGGGCGGGGACGGCGGCGGGGCCGCGGCGCTGGTGTTCGACCGCACCTGCCGCTGCGGCGCTCCCCACGGGCGGCCCGTCCTGCCCGGCGGCCCGGGCTTCTCCCTGACCCACTCCGGCCGGCTGGTCGGCGTCGCGGTCCGCCCGGACGGGCCGGTCGGCCTGGACGTCGAGCAGGTCCGCGACGTCGCCGACCTGGCCGCCCTCGCCGAGCACGTCCGCTCCCCCGCGGAGCGCGCCCGCACCGCGGACGCCGCGGACGCCCCGGCCTTCTTCCGCACCTGGACGCGGAAGGAGGCGCTGCTCAAGGCCACCGGCGAGGGGCTGGCGACGCCGATGGCGACGCTCACGCTCGCCGCCGACGGCACGGTCGCGGACGGGCCCGCGGGGTCCGGCCCCTTCTGGCTGCGCGACCTCGCGCCGCTGCCCGACCACCCCGCCGCCGTCGCCGGCCCGGGTCCGGCCGCCCCGGAGGTGGTGGAGGCCGACGGCGACGCGGTCCTGCGCGGCCGGACGTCCGACCGGTAGCCCCGCGACCCGCGCCGGCGGGGTCGGGCGTCGCGGCGCCGGAACTGTCGGTGGGCTGCCGGACAATGGTCGCGTGGTCGCCGGGCGGTGGGTGCTGCACCTCGACATGGACGCGTTCTTCGCCTCCGTCGAGCAGCTCACGCGGCCCACCCTGGCGGAGCGGCCGGTCCTGGTCGGCGGGACGGGTCCGCGCGGGGTCGTCGCCGGGGCCAGCTACCAGGCCCGGGTGTTCGGGGCGCGCTCGGCGATGCCGATGGGGCAGGCCCGCCGGGCGTGCCCGCACGCGGTGGTGGTGCCGCCCCGCGGCGCCCTGTACGCGGCGGTGTCGGGGCAGGTGATGGCCGTGCTGGCCGAGGCCGCGCCGGTCGTCGAGCCCGTCTCGCTGGACGAGGCCTTCCTCGAGCCGCCGGAGCTGGCCGGCGCGGACCCGGCGCGGGTGACCGCGTTCGGCGCGGCGCTGCGGGCGGCGGTGCGGGCGCGGACGGGGCTGCCGGCGTCGGTGGGGGCGGGGTCGGGCAAGCAGCTGGCGAAGATCGCCTCCGAGCTGGCGAAGCCGGACGGGCTGCGGGTGGTTGCCCCGGCCGAGGAGGAGGCCGTGCTGGCCCCGCTGCCGGTGCGGGCGCTGTGGGGCGTCGGGCCGGTCGCGGAGGCGGCGCTGCACCGCCTGGACGTCCGCACCGTCGGCGCGCTGGCCGCGCTGCCCCTGCGCGAGGTCACCGACGCGCTCGGCGGCGCGGTCGGCACCGAATTGCACCGGCTCGCCCGCGGCGTCGACGACCGGCCGGTCGCCCCGCGCGGCGCCGCGAAGCAGGTCAGCGCCGAGACGACGTTCGACGAGGACCTGACGGGGATGGCCGCGGTGCACGACGCCGTCGCCCGGCTCACCCGGTCGGCCCACGGGCGGCTGCTGACGTCGGGGCGCGCCGCCCGGACGGTCACGGTGAAGGTGCGCAGCGCGGACTTCTCGACCCACACCCGCTCGGAGACGGCGGTCCGCGGCACCACGGACCTCCCCGCGCTGACGGCCGTCGCCCAGCGCCTGGCGCGCGCGGCCGTCCCCGAGGGCGGGGTGCGGCTGCTCGGGGTGTCGCTGGCGGGGCTGGGCGACGCACCACCGCCGGACCTGTTCGACGACGCGGCCGACGTCCCGGACGGCCGGCCCGACCCCGGGACCGACCCGCCGCCGAGCACGCCGCCGGAGGGGCCGGATGCGGGCGGCGGGTCCGGCGATGAACCGCGTGGCGGGCAGGCCGGAGAGCCGCCCGACACCCCGGGCAGCCGGTCGTGGCGGGCGGGGGACGACGTCCGCCACCCCGAGCACGGGCACGGCTGGGTGCAGGGTGCCGGGCACGGGCGGGTGACGGTGCGGTTCGAGACGCGCAGCACCGGCCCCGGGCGGGCCCGCACCCTGCCGGCGGACGACCCCGACCTGCGCGCCGCGGACCCGCTGGGCAGCCTCGCGAGACGCTCCGCGCGCCGCGCGGGCGACCGGGCCACCCGCCGCGCGCACCGGGGGCCCCACCCGGGCTAGGGTGCGCTCGCCGTGGCCGGGGTACCCGGCCGTCGCGCCGTGTCCGTCCGCCGAGGGAGCCCGCCATCGCCGCCCCGACGACCGCCCCGCAGCCGGGCGACCCGCACCCGTGACCACCGAGCCGACCGACGCCGCGCCGCCCGGGCCGGGCGGTGTGCGGGTGGCCACCTTCAACCTGCTGAGCGGCCGGGACGTCCGGTTCGGCGCGCGGTTCGACCTCGACGCCGCGGCAGCGGCCATCGACGCGCTGGACGCCGACGTCGTGGCGGTGCAGGAGGTCGACCGCGAGCTCGACCGCTCCGGGCGGGTGCACCAGGTGCAGGAGCTGGCGGCGCTGCTCGACCGCACCGGCGTCTTCGCCCCGGCGCTGCTCGGCGACCCGACGCTGCGGTGGACGCGCGGGCCGGGCGCCGATCCCGACCCGGGCGGCCCCGCGTACGGCATCGGCGTGCTCAGCCGGCTGCCGGTGACGGCCGTGGCGGTCTGCCCGCTACCCGGCGGGGGGCCCGGCCAGGCCCGGCCGCGGCGGCCGGACGCGCGCCACCCCCCGATCCCGTACCGCGACGGCGAGCCACGCGCCGCCCTGCGGGTGACGGTGGCGGCGCCGTGGGGGCCGGTCGCGGTGACGACGGCGCACCTGTCGTTCGTGCCGTGGCGCGGGCGCCGCCAGCTCGCCACCGCCGCGGCCTTCGCGTGCGGCGGCGCGGCCCGCGCCGCCGTCCTGCTCGGCGACCTCAACCTGCCCCCGAACGTCGTCGGCCGCACCCTGGGCCGCCGGGGCTGGCGGACGGGGCCGACCGGGCCGACGTTCCCGTCGTGGCGCCCCGCGCTGCAGCTGGACCACCTGCTCGTCCGCGGGGACGCGGACCTGGACGACCTGCACGTCGGGCCGCCCGGTCCCAGCGACCACCTGCCGCTGGTCGGCACCGTCCGGCCGCGGACGCCCGGCGCCCGCGCGCCCGCACCCCGCGCGGGGACGGACCGGGAGGCCGACCGGGAGCGCGCCCAGCCCCGGCGGACGCCGGGCCCGACCCGGTAGTCGCGGGGCGCCGCGGGCCCGACGCCTACGCCCCGGCGGCCGGGGCGACCGCGTGCCGCTGCGCCCAGGCCCGCACCGCGCGGCGGCGGCCGTCGCGGTCCGCGGCGACCGGCAGCGCGCCGAGCGCGGCCCCCAGCCCGACGGCCTCGGCGAGGTCCGCGCAGCCGCGCAGGTCGTCGGCGACCTGCGGGTCGGCGCGGCACCAGGCGTCGGCGAGCGCCCACGCGAGCCGGGCCCAGGCGGCGAGGTCGCGGTCCCGGTGGCCCGTCCCGCCGGTCACGGCGACGAGGACGGGCGCGCCGTCCGGGTCGACCAGCACCGCCGCGGGGTTGAGCGTGCCGTGGCCCATCCCCCGCACGTGCAGCGCCCGCAGCGCGCGGCCGACCGCACCGAGCACCGCGGCCGCGTCCCCGGGGCCGAGGCCGAGCCGGCGGCCGTCGTGCAGCAGGTCCGCGACGGTCGGGCCCGGGGGCAGCGGCGTCGCGACCCACAGCCGTCCGTCGGCCTCCACCACCGCGTCGATCGGCAGCAGGCCGGGCAGCCCGAGGCGGCGCAGCCGCCGGACCGGGCCGGCCTCGGCGTCGGGCGGCAGCAGCAGGAGCGCGCCCGCGCCGGACGCGGGGCGGAACCAGGTGCCCTGCGCCGACTCCCGGACCGGCGGCCCGGGCACCGGTCGCACCGTCCCCGGCTCGCCCGTCGCCCCACCGGGTTCGCTCGGCCCCGGGGGGTTCGACTCCGTGCGCGGGCGCTGCGCCGATGATTCGCTCGCCAGCTCACTCATCGGCGACCCCTCCCGGATACACGTCTCCCGGGTCGGTCGTCGACGGCGGACCCCGCCGTTAGCCGTCGCGGCCGAATCGTGATCGTCAGTCCGCGCCGGGCCCCCGCGCGTCGGCCGGACCGGTCTTGTCGACGACCCCCGCCGCGTCGAAGGTCGCGACGTCCTGCAGCACCCGCGCCGCGGCCTGCGCCACCGGCCAGGCCAGCAGCGCACCCGTGCCCTCGCCCAGCCGCATCCCGAGGTCGAGCAGCGGGGGGACGCCGAGGGCGGCCAGGGCGCGGGCGTGCGCGGGCTCCGCCGAGACGTGCCCGGCCAGGCAGTGGCCGACGGCGGCCGGGGCCAGCCGCGCCGCGACCAGCGCCGCGGCCCCCGCGTTGACCCCGTCGAGCAGCACCGGCACGCCCGCGGCGGCGCCGCCGAGCACGAAGCCCGCCAGCGCGGCGTGCTCCAGCCCCCCGACCGCGGCCAGCGCCCCGACGGGGTCTGCCGGATCCGGGGTGTGCCGGGCCAGCGCGCGGCGGACGACGTCGGTCTTGCGGGCGAGGGTGGCGTCGTCGATCCCCGTGCCGCGACCGGTGGCGAGACCGGCGTCCGCACCGGTGAACGCGCACACCAGCGCGGCGGCGGCCGTCGTGTTGGCGATGCCCATGTCGCCCGTCACCAGGCAGCGGTGGCCCTCGGCGACGAGCGCCCGCGCCGTCTCGATCCCCACGGCGACCGCCCGCGTCGCCTCGTCGCGCGTCATCGCCGGGCCGGTGGTCATGTCCCGCGTGCCGTCCGCGACCCGACGGCGCCACAGGTCCGGGTGCGGGGCCAGCGGGGTCCGCACACCGACGTCGACGACGCGCACCCGCGCGCCCAGCTGGCGGGCGAAGGCGTTGACGACGGCGCCGCCGGCCAGGAAGTTCGCCACCATCTGGGCGGTGACCTCCTGCGGCCACGGCGTCACCCCCTGCGCGTGCACGCCGTGGTCGCCGGCGAACACCGCTACGGCCGCCGGAGCGGGCAGCGGCGGGGGGCAGGCGCGGGCGATCCCGGCCAGCGCCACGGCGACGTCCTCCACGCGGCCGAGCGATCCCCGCGGCTTGGTCATCCGGTCCAGCAGCTCGGCGGCGGCCGCGCGGGAACGCGCGCACACGGGCTGCACGGCGGCCACCGTCGCGGCGAGGACGGCGGGAACGGGGTCCACGGTCGGGTCGGCCACGCCCGCGAGCCGACCACGGCCTCGCGGCGCTGGTCAACGCGGTGAGGCCCACCTCTGAGACGTTTGACACAACCCGTTAACAGGGATTCTCCGGAAGTGGTCGCCCGTTCGGGTGGCCTCCTCGGAGAGGAGAGCCGAGTGCTTGCGAGCGAACCGAAGTCCCCGCGCCCCTGCACCGCGTCCGGTCCCGGACGGGGCGGAGCCGCACGATGAACACCACCACCCTGATCGTCGTGGTCGTCCTGGTCCTGCTCGCGGTCGCCGCGCTCGGGCTCGTCGCCGCCCGGCGGCGGCGCTCCGCCGCGCTGCAGCGGCAGTTCGGGCCCGAGTACGACCGCCAGGTCTCCGCCGCGGACGGGGACCGCCGGGCCGCCGAGGCCACGCTCGCCGAGCGGCAGCAGCGGCGCCAGGAGTTCGACGTGCGCGACCTGCGCCCCGAGGAGCGGGACCGGTTCCGCGCGTCGTGGGACGAGATCCAGCGCGGGTTCGTCGACGACCCGCGCCGGGCGCTGCACGCCGCGGACGGCCTGGTCGCCGAGGTCATGCGGACGCGCGGCTACCCCGTCGACGACGACTTCGAGCGCCGGGCGGAGGCCCTGTCGGTCGACCACCCGCGGGTGGTGCAGCACTACCGCGAGGCCCGCCGGATCCGCGACGCCGGCGACGACACCGACACCGAGCACCAGCGCACGGCCGTCACCTCCTACCGGGCGCTGGTGCACGCGCTGCTCGGCGACGACGACCACGGCCACCGCGACCACGACCCGCGCGACCGCCAGGACGGCGACCGGCACGACGGGGACCCGCGCCACCGCGCCCCGTCCGACACCACCACCGGTCGGCACGCGCTGCGCGACCACGACACCCGCGACGACGGACCGGCCGACCCCAACGGGCCCCAGGGCCCCCGCAGCGAGGAGCGCACCCGATGAGCACGTCCGACCCGCGGACCCGTCGCAACGAGGACGACGACCGCCACCAGGGGTACTCCGCCACCGGCAACGCCGAGGGTGAGGACGTCGCGGGCACGACCGAGCCCACCGTGAGCGGCGGCGGTGATCACCCCGCCGTCGACCACATCGCCGCCGCCGGCCTGCCGGGCCGGACCGGGCCGTACGACGTCGACCCCGACCCGGACGGGCGGGGCTACTCCGCCACCGGTAACGCCGCCGGTGCGGGTCCCGCCGGCAGGGGCACGACCGAGCGCACCGTCACCGGGGGCGGCGCCCACCCCGCCGCCGACCACATCGTCGCGGACGGACTGCCGGGCCGGGCCGACCCGCCGGACGGCGGCTTCCGGGACGACGTCCGCAACGACGGACCCACCGACCCGGACGGTCAGCAGGGCGCCCGCAGCGAGGAGCGCACGCGATGACCGGACCCGACGAGCAGGCCCGACGCGACGACGACGGCCGCGAGCACCGCACCATCGGCCAGCGCATCCGCGACGCCGTCCTGGGCGACGAGCCGACCGACCGCCGCGACGACGCCGGCAGCGCCTACGTCGACCCGGGTCACCACCCCGCACCGAGTGCGGCCGACACCAGCCCGGACTACACGACCAGGGCGGAGAGCGGGGTGACGGGCGGCGCCGCGCCCGCCGCCGCGCACATCGCCGCCGACGGCCTGCCCGGCCACACCCACACCGCGCACGACACCCCGGAGAGCGGGTACGCCGGCCCCGGCTCCGGCGGCGTCGACTCCGCGCACGACACCGCCGACCACGGCTACCCCGGCCCCGGGGCCGGATCGCCCGCCGCCGACCGCGGCCGGTACGACCGCGACCCGGGGTACGACGACCGGACCTCCACCGACCGGACCCACGCCGACCGGACCTACCCCGACGCGCCCGACGACGACGTCGTCCGCGGGGACATCCGCACCGACGCCCGCGACACGGTCGGGGACGGCACGGACGGGGACCGCACCGTCAGGGACGGCACGCTCGGCGGCGGCACCATCGGCGGCGGCACGACCGCCGGCGCCACCGCTGCGGGCGCGACCGCCGCGAGCGCCTTCGGGTCGGGCTCGGCCGGGCCGGGCTCCGCCGCGCCGGGCTCTGCCGGCCGCGACTACGACCCCACCGCGGACACCGGCTACGTCGACGAGCGCCGCGCCACCGTCGACGCCACCACCGGTGACCGGGACGCCGACTACGACACCGGGCGGGTGGACGCGACCCGGCCGTACGACGGTCCCGCGGACGGCCCCACCACGGCCCACCGGGCTGCGGGGACGAGTTCGGCGGACACGAGTTCGTCGGGCACGAGTTCGGCGGGGGCCATCGCCGCCGGCGCCCTCGCGGCGGGCGGCGCGGCCGTGGCCGCGGGCGTCGCCGCGCACCGGGCCGGTGACGACCGCGACGAGCGCGACGACCGGCGGAGCTTCACCGGGGGCGACTCCCGGCAGGTGGGCGGCACGAGCACCGTGGACGCCCCGCCGACCCGGCGCGTCACCGCCGACAGCAGCGGTACCGGCACGGCGGTCCGCACCGACGGGGACACGGGCGTGGCGCAGCGCGCCGAGGCGGTCGCGGCCGACGACGCGGCGCAGACCCGCGGCGGGCGCGAGCGGCTGGTACCGGCCGACCGCGCCGACGACTACAGCCGCCGCTGGGACACCCTCAAGGGCGACTTCGTCGACGAGCCGCGCCGCGCCGTCGCGCAGGCCGACGCGCTCGTCGGGGAGGTGCTGGACGACATCCAGCGCCTGTTCAGCGACCAGCGCCGCGACCTGGAGCAGGGCCTGGACCACGACCAGGCCTCGACCGAGGACCTGCGGCTGGCGCTGCGCCGCTACCGCAGCTTCTTCGACCGCCTGCTCTCCCTGTAGACCCGCAACGCCACGGCCCGGAAGCCGCCGCCCCCGTCCCGGGAGCGGCGGCTTCCCCGCGAGTCGGCAGGTTCAGCACCGCGAGTCGGCACGTTCTGGCCAGTGTGTGTGACGGTCGAGCCCGATCACGGGTTCTGCCCCTGCCGACTCGCGCGCCAGTTCCTGCCGACTCGCGGGTTGGAGGCGGGCCTCTACTCCGACACCGGGCCGTCGACCAGGCCCGCGACCGGGCCGACCACGACCACCGCGGGCGGGGCGATCTCGTGGGCGCGGACGTCCGCGGCGACGGCGCCGAGCGTCGTCCGCAGCGTCCGCTGGATGCGCGTCGTCCCGTCCTGCACCACCGCCACCGGTGTGTCGGGCGGGCGGCCGGCGAGCAGGGCGTCCGCGAAGGCCCCGATCCGCTCGACCGCCATCATCAGCACGACGGTCCCGCGCAGGCGGGCGAGCGCCGGCCAGTCGGTGAGGCTCGCCGGGTCGTCCGGGGCCACGTGCCCGGACACCACCACGATCTCGTGCGCCACGCCGCGGTGGCTCACCGGCACGTCGGCCACCGCGGGCACGGCGAAGGCGCTGGTCACGCCGGGGACGACCGTCACCGGGACCCCGGCCTCCGCGCAGGCCAGGACCTCCTCGAAGCCGCGGCCGAACACGTACGGGTCACCGCCCTTGAGCCGCACCACGAACCGCCCGGCCCGGGCGTGCTCGACGAGCAGCGCGTTGATCCGCGACTGGTTCATCGCCCGCCCGTACGGGATCTTCGACGCGTCGATCACCTCGACGTGCGGGGGGAGCTCGTCGAGCAGGTCGCGGGGGGCCAGCCGGTCGGTGACGACGACGTCCGCGCGCGCCAGCATCCGCCGCCCGCGCACGGTGATCAGCTCCGGGTCGCCCGGCCCGCCGCCGACGAGCGCGACGCCCGGGCGGACGGGCTCGGCGCCGTCGTCCCCGTCGCCGCCCGGCGCGACGATCCCGGCGGCGAGCGCCTCCACCAGCGCCGTGCGCACCGCGGCGGAGCGGCGCGGGCGCCCGCCCGCGAGCACGGCGACGGTCAGCCCGTCGTGGACGCCCACGGCGGGGGTGACGGCGGTGCCCGAGGGCGCGTCGTCGGCGCGCACGCAGAAGACGCGGCGGCGCTCGGCCTCGGCGGCGACGGCGGCGTTGACCGCGGGGGCGTCGGTCGCGGCGAGCGCGTACCAGGCGCCGTCGAGGTCGCCGTCGCGGTAGGGCCGCGCGGACCAGCGGAGCTCCCGCGCCGTCGCCATGCCCTCCACCGCCGGGGTGACCGTGGGCGCCACGACCTCGACGTCCGCGCCGGCGCCCAGCAGGCCCGGCAGCCGGCGCTGCGCGACCGCGCCGCCCCCGACGACCACCACGCGCCGACCGGCCAGCACCAGCCCGGCGAGGTAGGCCTGCTCGCCCGGCCTCATCGGCGACCGGCGGCGGGCGGACGCGCCGGACCGACCGGCGACGCGATCGCACGCACGAGCAGCTCCTCCCACCGGCCGGACCGACCGAGCATAACCGCGCCCGCCCCCGTCCAGCCCGCCTTCCGCCGCGGCTCACACGGCGGGGACGTCCGGCCGTCCGCTCAGCGGGCGATCGCCGGCTCGGCGGCGCCGGCCCGCAGGACCCGCGCCAGGCGGGCGACGCCACCCGGGTTCCCGGCGGGGTGGGTGTGCAGGAACGACGCGTGCACGCCGCCCGTCACGAAGCCCTCCGGCTCCGCGCCGCGCCACGCCCACGCCGCACCCGATCCACCGCCGGCGCGCGGCGCCACCGTGCCGTGGTGGAACTCGTGGCCGGCCACCCGCTGGCCGGCGGCGAACGCCGCGGAGTCGGCGAGCGCGACGGCGTCGCGGTAGCCCAGGGTGAGCCGACCCGTCATCGCGCCGGACGCGGGCAGCACCCCGCACATCGGCAGCCCGTCCAGGTCCGCGCACAGGTAGAGCAGCCCGCCGCACTCGGCCTGGACCGGCGCGCCCGACGCGGCGAGGGCGGCGACAGCCGCGCGCATGGGCGCGTTCGCCGACAGCGCGGGCCCGTGCTCCTCCGGGAACCCCCCGGGCAGGACGAGCGCGGCGGTGCCGGCGGGCAGGGCCTCGTCGCGCAGCGGGTCGACGACCGCGACGGCGAGACCCGCCGCCGCGAGCAGCTCCACGTGCTCCGCGTAGCCGAACGTGAACGCGTCACCGCCGGCCACCGCCACGACCGGCCGCTCCACGACCCCGCCGGGACGCGCGGTCCCGACCGGCGACGCCGCGAGCTCCGCCGCCGGGTCCCAGGCCGGGCCGGGCGGCACCGGCTCGGCGAGGCGGACGAGAGCGTCGAGGTCGACGTGTGCGGCGACGAGCTCGGCCATCGCGGCGACGGCGGCGGTGGCGGCCCCGCCGTGCTCGGCCGCCGTCACGAGCCCGAGGTGGCGCGAGGGCACGGCCAGCTCCGCGTGCCGGGGCAGCGCGCCCAGCACGGGCAGGCCGACCTCCGCGCACGCCGCGCGCAGCACGGCCTCGTGCCGTGGGCTGCCCACCCGGTTCAGCACGACGCCGGCCAGCCGGACGGCGGGGTCGAACGACCGGAACCCGTGCAGCAGCGCCGCGACGCTGCGCGACTGCCCGCGGCAGTCGACCACCAGCACCACGGGCGCCCCGAGCAGCCCCGCGACGTGCGCGGTCGAACCGTGCCCGTCGGCCAGCCGCCCGTCG
>DASVUG010000299.1:0-12439 GCA_036387155.1 Pseudonocardia sp.
CCCGAGCGCGCCTGCGCGAACGTCGCCCACGCCACCGCCACCATCGGCACCGCCACCACGGCGCCGATGACGCCGGCGAGCACCGTGCCCCCGGCCACCGACACCGCGACGACCACCGGGTGCAGCCGCACGGCCCGACTCATGATCATCGGCTGCAGCACGTGGCCCTCGATCTGGCCGATCACGACGATGAGGACCAGCACGGCCAGTGCGGTCAGCGGGCCCCGGCCGGCCAGCGCCACCAGCGTCGCGATCCAGAGCGCGATGGGCGCCCCGATGAGCGGGACGAACGCGCCCAGCAGCACCAGCAGGCTCAGCGGCAGCGCCAGCGGCACCTGCAGCAGGAACAGCGCCGTCCCGACCAGCGTCGCGTTCGACACGGCCACGACCACCACGCCGCGGGTGTAGCCGGCGAAGGCCGTCCACCCGGCCCGGCCGGCGGCGTCCCACCGCGTGCGGTGGACCGGCAGCTGCCCGACCACCCAGCCCCACAGGCCCTCGCCGGAGTGCAGGAAGAACAGCGAGCAGAACACGGCCAGCGCGAGCCCGGCGAACAGCTCGGCGACGAGCCCGGCCTCGCCGGCGATCTGCGCGGCGAGCTGCCCGCGGTTCGCCGAGAGCCACGCCAGCCCCTGGGTCGTCCAGCGGTTCAGCTCGCCGGCGGGCAACCGCAGCGGCGGCCCGGACAGCAACAACTCCAGGTCGCGCAGGCCCGTCGCGAACTGCCCGACGAGCCGGCCGAACTGGCCGACGGCCGACGTCGCGACGAACGTGACGACGGCGCCGACCACGAGGACGGCCTGCACCAGGGCGATCCCGACCGCGACGCCGCGGGGCAGCCACCGGGCCAGCCAGTCCGTCAGCGGGCGCAGCAGCGCGGTGATCAGCAGCCCGACGAACACCGACACGGCGACGAAGTGCAGCCGGCCCAGGGCCACGAACACCAGGTAGATCGCGACGGCGACGGCGACCGAGCGCCACGCGTAGCCGGCGGCGACCCGCAGGCCGTAGCGGACGGCCTCGTCGGGCGACGGCGGGGGCTCGACCGGCGGCCGGGGCGCCGGCCGGGCGTGGCCGCTGCCCCCCGCGGCGGGGACCGGACCGCCGTGCCCGGGGACGCGGGGGCGCGGGCCGCGACGCCCCGGGTCGGGGCGGACGTCGGTCACGGGCTCCCCCTGCTGGCCGCGGCGGCCCCTTCCGGGACCGCGCCTGCGCACGCGGTAGTGTCCCATCCCGCGGGCGCTCGCGGGCGACGCCGTGGGCGACGCCCCCCGCCGACCGAGTTGCGGGTCGCCCACGACGGCCGAACGCCGGCACGGTCGCGGGACGCGGGAGGTCGGTCGTGGAGTCGGCGTTCGGCGGGGGTAGCGCGACCGCGTCCCCGCCCGACGCGGAGCACGCCGGCCGGGAGGCCGAGCGGCGTTTCCGGGCGATGGCCGACTCGACGCCCGCGCTGGTCTGGGCGGACGGCCCGGACGGGCGGCGGCTGTTCGTCAACCGCGGCTGGACCGAGTTCACCGGCGCCGAGCCCGCCGCCGAGCTGGGCCTGGCCTGGCGCGACCGGATCCACCCCGGCGACCGCGACCGCTACGCGGCCGTGCGCGCGGCGGCCGCCGGGGGGCCGTTCGAGGTCGAGTACCGGCTGCGGGCCGCCGACGGGCGCCACCGCTGGGTGCTCGACCGCGGCGCGCCCCCCGACGGGGAGGTCGGCGGCTACGTCGGGGGCTGCCTGGACATCGACAGCCGGGTCCGCGACCGCGAGCGGCAGCGCCTGCTCGCCGTGGTCGGCACCGCGCTGGACCGGGAGACCACGCCGGCGGGGCGGCGCGCGACGCTGGTGCGCGTGCTGGTCGACGAGGGGCTGGTCGACATCGCCCGGCTCGTCGAGCCCGGCGTGGAGCCGGCCGTGCTGGCCGCGCGCACGCCCGAGCAGGAGGCGGTGCTGCGCGCGCTGTCGATCGACTGGATGCGGGCGGAGGAGGCCGTCGCCGAGGGCGTGGTGCGCCGCGTCGCCACCGACGGCGACTTCGTCACCCGCAGCACGGCGGACGAGGAGCAGCGGGCGCTGCGGCGCGGCGTCGGGTTCCGCAGCATCACGCTGGTGCCGCTGACGGCGCGCGGCCACGTGTCCGGGCTGCTGGCCGTGGCCCGCACCGGCGACTCCGCCCCGTTCGACGACGGCGACGTGGCCCTGCTCACCGCGCTGGGCGAGCGGGCGGCGACGGCGCTGGACAACGCGCTGCTGCTGGAGCGCGAGCAGGCCAACCGGGTCCGGCTGCAGGCGCTGCAGCGGGCCACCGCCGCGCTGTCCGCCGCGGCGACGCCCGCGGAGGTCGCGCGGGCCGCGGCCGAGGAGTTCGCCCTGCTGACGGGGGCGACGGCGGTCACGCTGTGGCGCCTGTCGGGCGACGGGGCGCGCGCCGCGCTCGAGACCGTCGACGGCGCCGCGGCCACCGGCCTGCCGGGAGCCACCACGCGGATCCCCCTCGACGCGCCCGCCGACCCGGCCCGGGCCGCCCGCACCGGTGTCGCCGTCCGGGCCGCACCGGACGCCGGACCGGACGCGGCCGACCACGTCCCCCTGGTCGTCGGGGACACCTGCGTCGGGGTCGTCGGGCTCACCGGCCACCCGCGCGACGTGCACAGCGAGGACGGGGGCACCGCGCTGACGGTGCTGGCGAAGCTGTGCGCCCAGGCGCTGGCCCGCGCGGACGTGCTGGACGCCGAGCGCGCCGCCCGCCGCACCGCCGAGGAGCTCGGCGAGGCCGTCGGGGCGCTGGCCGGGGCGACGACGCCGGTGGCCGTCGCCGAGGTGGTCCTCGACCACGTCGTGCGGCTCGGGGCGGCGTCCGCGGCCGTCCTGCTGCGCTCCGGCGCGCACCTGGACGTGCTCGCCACGCGGGGTGCGGACCCGCCGACGCCGCGGCGGCTGCCGTCGGCGGCCGACCACCCCGCCGCCCGCGCCGCCCGCACAGGTGAGGCGGTGTGGCCCGAGGACGGCCCCCCGGACGGCCGGCCGCGCGACGCCGCGGTGCCGCTGGTCCTCGGCGGCCCCGACCGCCCGATCGGGGTGCTCGTCCTGCGGCTCCCGGCCCCGGTTCCCGGGGGCGTGCCGGAGCACGACCGGGCCGCGGTGCTCACCCTGGCCGGGCAGTGCGCCCAGGCGCTGGACCGGGCGCGGCTGCACCAGGTCGAGCACGACGTCGCCGACGTGCTGCAGCGCAGCCTGCTGCCCCGGGAGCTGCCGGCGCTGGCCCGGCTGCGGGTGGCCGCCCGCTACCTGCCCAGCGGCGCCGGGCTGGCGGCGGGCGGGGACTGGTACGACCTCCTGCCGATCGACGCGTCGAGGGTGGCGCTCGTCGTGGGCGACGTCGTCGGCCACGGCGCCGGCGCGGCCGCGGTGATGGGCCAGCTGCGCAGCGCGCTCGCCGCGCACCTGCTCGACGGGCGCTCCCCCGCGGCCGCACTCGAGCGGCTCGACCGCTTCGCCCACCGGGTGCCCGGCGCGGTGGGCAGCACCTGCGTCTGCCTGGTGCTGGACCACGGGACCGGCGAGCTGTGCTGGGCCCGCGCGGGGCATCCGGCGGTGCTGCTGCTCGAACCCGCCGGGCCGCGCTACCTCGACGACGGCGGCGGGACCGTGCTCGGCGTCAACGGCCGACCGCCCTACACCGAGGCCCGCACGGTCGTCGCGCCCGGCAGCTCGGTCCTGCTCTACACCGACGGGCTCGTCGAGCGCCGCGGCGAGCTCGTCGACGACGGCCTGGACCGCCTCGCCGGCGCGGCCTCCGCGATCCGCGACCTCGCCCCGGACGACCTCGTCCGGAGGCTGGTCGACACGGCACTGGCCGCCGGCGAGCTCGGCGACCCCGGCCAGCCCGACGACGTCGCGCTCGTCGCCGTCCGGCTGGTCCCCGAACCCCTGCACGGCCGGCTGCCGGCCCACCCGCGGCAGCTGCGGGTGATGCGCCGGGCCGTCGAGACGTGGGCGGCGGCCGTCGGCCTGTCCGACGACGTGCTCGACGACGTGCAGTACGCGCTGGGCGAGGCCGCCGCGAACGCCGTCGAGCACGCGTACGGCGCGGGCGGCGGGGACGGCGACGGCGCGTTCGACTACGCGCTGACCTACCTGCCCGGCGCGGGCGGCGGCATCGGCGTGGAGGTGCGCGACGAGGGCCGCTGGCGGCCCGTCCCCGCCGACCCGGGGCACCGCGGGCGCGGGCTGCGGGTCATCCGCGCGATCGGCGAGGACGTCCGGATCGAGCCCGGGCCGGACGGCACCACCGTGCGCTTCCGGGTGCCCCTGTCGGACTGAGGAGGCGCGCCGGGTAGACCGGGGGCCGTGCGGAGCCGGGAGCTGAGGACCTGCGGGTGGCGCGGGCACGTGACGTACGCCCCGGACGAGCCCGCGCCGGCCGCCCGCCTGCGGGGGTCGACGGCGCTGGGCGAGAGCTGGCGGTGCCTGCGCTGCGGCGACTGGGTCGCGGGGGCGCCGGGCGGCCGCGGGCCGGCGGCAGCGGCGCCGGTGCCGCCGCGGGGTCGGGCGTTGCGCCAGCTGGCCCTGCTGCGGCTGCTGGCCGTCGAGCGCGCCGTGCGCGCCCTCGTGCTCGTGGCGGCGGCCTACGGGATCTGGCGGTTCGCCAGCGCCCAGACCGCCCTGCGCGACGCGTTCGGGCAGATCGTCCCGGCCGTCCGGCCGCTGGCGGAGCGGTTCGGGCTCGACCTGGACCAGTCGTTCCTCGTCCGCGAGGCGACGAGGGCGCTCCAGACGCAGCGCACGACGCTGGTCCTGGTCGCCCTCGCGCTGCTCGCCTACGGGCTGCTCGAGGGCGTGGAGGGGCTCGGGCTGTGGTGGGGGAAGCGGTGGGCGGAGTACCTCACCGTGGTCGCCACCGCGGTGTTCCTGCCGTTGGAGGTCTACGAGCTCACCCGGACGGTGACGCCGACGAAGGTCGTCGCCTTCGCCCTCAACGTCGCCGTCGTCGTCTACCTGCTGGTGGCCAAGCGCCTGTTCGGCCTGCGCGGCGGGGCCGCGGCCCACCGACGCGAGCTCCGCGGCGAGAGCCTGCTCGAGGTCGGGGCGCCGGAATGAGGAAACGGCCCTCAGGAGGATCTCCTGAGGGCCGTTTCGGCTGGTAGCGGGGGTAGGATTCGAACCTACGACCTCTGGGTTATGAGCCCAGCGAGCTACCGAGCTGCTCCACCCCGCGCCGTTTTCTGTTGTGCCGCCTACTGTACACGTCCTCGCCGGGGCCCTGCGGCGGGGGGGTCGAACGTGATCGGCGGCCGGGGGCGCAGGCGTGTCGGCGCCCCCGGGCCGCCGGTCAGCCGCCCGGCGTGGAGGCCGGGGCGGCGGACGGGGTGGGGCTGGCCTCGGCGGACTGGTAGCGCTGGACGGCCTGGTCGAGGGCCTGCAGGGCCGAGCCCTGGGCGGCGAAGTCACCGCTCTGCTGGGCGGCCTTGAGCTGGCCGATGGCCGTGGCGATCTGCGCCGCCGCGACCGCCTGGTCCGGGTTGGCCGGGTTCGGCGTCGGGACCGCCGTGCCCGGGGCCGGCGGGGCGTTGCCCCCGCCCTGCGGGTTCGCCGCCCCGCCCGCGCCCGCCCCGAACACCTGCTCCAGCGCCTTGCGGAGGTCCGCGTCGTAGCCGACCCGGCCGTTGTAGCTGACCAGGACGCGCGCGAGCACGGGGTACGACGCGCTCTGGCCCGCCCGCTCGATGTACACCGGTTCGACGTAGAGCAGGCCGCCCGCCACCGGGAGGGTGAGCAGGTTGCCGTACTCGATCGTCGTCTGGTTCTGGCGGAGCAGGTTGAGCTCCTGGCTGACGGCGGGCGACCCCAGGAACTGGGCCTGGACCTGTTGCGGGCCCAACGTCTGCGTCTCCGCCGGCAGCTGCAGCACCGTGATCCTGCCGTAGCTGTCGGGTTCCGAGCTCGCCGAGACGTAGGCCGACAGGAACTGCCGGGCCCGGCTGACCAGGCCGCTCGTGAGCTGGAACGTGGCGCCCTGCTGGTCGGGCGCCCCGGCCAGCAGGTAGAACGGCGGCTGCGCCGAGCCCGCGGTGCCGGTGGCCCCCTGGACCGTCGGGTCGGACGGGACGTCCCAGAACGAGACCGTGGAGAAGAACTCGGCCGGGTTGTCGACGTGGTACTCGGTCAGCAGCTCGCGCTGGACCTTGAACAGGTCCTCGGGGTAGCGCAGGTGCGCGCGCAGGTCGGGCGAGATCGCCGACGCCGGCTTCACCACGCCCGGGAACGCCGCGGCCCACGTCTTCAGCACGGGGTCGGTCTCGTCGAAGCCGTACACGGTGACCGAGCCGTCGTAGGCGTCGACCGTGGCCTTGACCGAGTTGCGGATGTAGCTGATCTCCTCGTCGGGCAGCCGCGGCACGCCCTGCTGCGCCGTCGCCGTGGCGTCGCCCAGCGACATCTGCTCGGCGTAGGGGTAGTTCGCCAGCGTGGTGTAGCCGTCGACGATCCAGGTGACGCGCCCGTCGACCACCGCGGGGTACGGGTCGGTGTCCAGCGTCAGCCACGGCGCGACCTCCCGGACGCGGTCCGCCGGGTTGCGCATGTACATGATCTTCGAGTTGTCGTTGATCGACCCGTTGAACAGGATGTTGCGCTCGCCGTAGACCAGCGAGAACACCAGGCGGTTGAAGAAGTTGCCGATCGACACGCCGCCGCGCCCGCCGTAGGTGTAGCTGGCGGTGTCCGAGTCGTACTCGCGCGGGGCGGCGCCCTCCTCGGCGCCGACGATCGAGTAGTCCGTGATCAGCTCGCCGTAGTAGATCCGCGGCTCGGTGACCCGCAGCCCCTCCGGGGCGGACCCGACGTTGCCGGTGTCGATGCTGGTGAACTTCGGCAGCCCGCCCTGGCCGCCGGTGTCCTCGAGCTGGGCGTTCACCTCGTTCGCCGGGGCGACGACCAGGCCGTTGCCGTGGGTGTAGACCAGGTGCCGGTTGATCCAGTCCTGCTGGTTGTTGACCAGGCCCTCGCTGTTGAGCTCGCGGGCGGCCACGATGTAGTCCTGCTTGCGGCCGTTGACCGTGTAGCGGTCGATGTCGAGGTTCTCGGGGAAGCCGTAGAAGTTCCGGCGCTGCTGGAACTGCGTGAACGTGTCGCCGACCTTGCTCGGGTCGAGCAGGCGGATGTTCGGGATGGTGTCGCGGTCCGCCGCCACCTGCGCCGGCTGCACCTCCGACGTCCCGCTGTAGGGCTTCATCACGACCTTGTCCGGCGTCAGGCCGTACGCCTGGCGGGTGGCGTCGATGTTGCGCTGGATCGACGGGGCCTCGCGCTCGTTCGCGTTCGGCGCGACGACGAACTGCTGCAGCACCGCCGGCCACGCCGCGCCGACCAGCACGCTGGACAGCACCAGCAGCACCACCGCGATCGCCGGCAGCTGCAGGTTCCGCCGGAACACCGCGACGAAGAACGCCACGGCGCAGATCAGCGAGATGAACAGCAGGATCAGCTTGGCCGGCATGACCGCGTTCAGGTCGGTGTAGGTGGCGCCGGTGAAGGTCGGGTTGCGCCGCGAGAAGAGCAGCTCGTAGCGGTCCAGGTAGTAGGCGACCGCCTTGAGCAGCACGAACACCCCGGCCAGGATCGCGAGCTGGGCGCGCGCGGCCGGCGAGACCTGCCCGGCGCGGCCGGTGAGCCGGATGCCGCCGAACAGGTAGTGCGCCACCAGCGCGACGACGAAGGCGATCGTCACGGCGACGAACAGCCAGCTCAGCACCCACCGGTAGAACGGCAGCTCGAAGGCGTAGAAGCTGATGTCGATGCCGAACTCGGGGTCGTTGACGCCGAACGGCGTGGAGTGCAGGAACTGCTGCACCGTCTGCCAGTCGCCCTGCGCGGCGAGCCCGGCGATCACGCCGATCAGCAGCGGGATGCCGATGCCGAACAGCCGCAACCGGGAGATGATCACGGTGCGGTAACGGGCGATCGGGTCCTCGGGGCCCGAGACCGGCACGAACACCGGACGGAACCGGTAGGCGATCCACAGCGAGAGCGCGACCGCCCCGCCGATCAGCAGCGCCCCGAGCAGGAACTGCAGGACCCGGGTGAAGATCACGGTGGTGAAGACGCTGCGGTAGCCGACCTCGCCGAACCACAGCCAGTCGACGTACAGGTTGATCAGACGGGACCCGCCGAGCAGCAGGAGCACGAGGACGCCCGCGGCGACGAGCAGGATCCGGGTGCGCCGGTTCAGCGTCGGTGCTCCCACCGGGGGCCGCATGGCCACGGGACACGCTCCATTGATCGGAAGTTTCGTCGCGGGCGGGCCGGCTGCGGGCCGGCCACAGCACCACTGTGCCAACTCTACGGACGGCGTGTGGGGTTCCCGTCGGGCGGTCGGAACCCGGCGAACCGGACGTGCCCCGGCTCGGTCAACAGGAGGCGGTGGGCGTGCCGGCGTCGAGGGCCCGCAGCTGGCGGACGGCGTCGTCCAGCGCGGTGACCCGGACGAGCCGCAGGCCGTCGGGGGTGTTCGCGGCGGCCTCGGCGCAGTTGGCGTCGGGCACGAGGAACACCGTCGCGCCGGCGTCGCGGGCGGCGCGCATCTTGAACGGGATGCCGCCGATCGGCGAGACGCGCCCGGCGCCGTCGATGGCGCCCGTCCCGGCGACGAACCGGCCGCCGGTGAGCGGCCCCGGGGAGAGCTTGTCCACCACGGCCAGGGCGAACATCAGCCCCGCCGACGGGCCCCCGATGTCGCCCAGGCTGATCGTGACGTCCCCGGAGCGGGGTTCGACGGCCGGGCGCACCCCGAGCAGCCCCTGCCGGCGGTCCGCGCTCGCCCCGAGCGCGAGCGCGGCGCTGCGGTCCTGCCCGTCGCGGCGGTAGGTGACGGTGATGCTCTGCCCCGGGGTGGTGCCGGCCAGGGCCTCGGCGACGGCCGAGGGGGACGCCACGGACCGCCCCGAGACGGTGACGAGCTCGTCGCCCGCCCTCAGCGCGCCCGCGGCCGGGCTGTCCGGCACCACGGCCCCGACGACGACGCGCGTCGGGATCGCGAGCTGGGTGAGGGCCGCGAGCTCGGCGTTGGTCTCCGACGTCGCGAACTGCTGGGTGTTCTCGTCGCGCACCTGGTCGTCGGTCTTGCCCGGGGCGAAGACCTGGCTGCGCGGCACGACCTGGCGGCGCCCGGAGGCCCAGGCGCGCAGGACGTCGACCAGCGTCAGCCGGTCCGACACCGCGACGGTGGTCATGTTCAGGTGCCCGGACGTGGGGTAGGTGGGCAGACCGGCGACGGTGACGACCGCGGCGCCGTCCACGTCGCCGAGGGTGTCGTAGGTCGGGCCGGGCCCCAGCGCGACCAGCGGCACCGGCAGGCTCGTGCCGAGCACGCCGAGCAGCACCGCGAGCAGGGCGGCGCACGTCGTGGTGCTCGCGCGCCCGCCGACGATGTCCCCCACCACGAGGAGGCAGCCTAGCCACCGGCCTGCGGACCCGCGCCCCGCTCCGCCGCCCGTCCCCCACCCGGGTCACCCCGCTCCACCGCGGTGACGGTGCGGCAGGCGGCGGGGCGCCGACGCGAAGGACGAGCGCGGGCGACGGCGGGGGCGGCCCGCGTACCGTGGTCCCATGACGAACGAGCCGCCGTTCGGGTTCGGTTTCGGACCCGCCGACCGCGACCCGGACCGCGAGCCCGGCGAGAACTCGCCCTTCGGCTTCGGCGGCTTCCCCGGCCTGCCGGGCGGGATGCCCGGGATGCCGCCGGGCGGGTTCGACGTGAGCCAGCTCGGCCAGATGCTCACCCAGCTCGGGCAGATGCTGAGCCAGGCGCAGAGCACCGGCGGGGGCCCGGTGAACTACGAGCTCGCCGCGGGCATCGCCAAGCAGCGCCTGGCCGCCACGACGTCGTCGCTCACCGACGCCCAGCGCTCGGCGGTGCGCGACGCCGTGCGCCTCGCCGAGCTGTGGCTCGACCCCGCCACCACGTTCCCGGCGGGGGCGAAGGAGGTCGCGGCGTGGTCCGCGTCGGAGTGGGTGACGGCGAGCCTGCCGACGTGGCAGCGGCTGTGCGACCCGGTGGCGCAGCGGGTGGCCGGCGCCTGGGTGGAGGCCCTGCCCGAGGAGGTCCGCGCGGGCGCGGGGCCGATGCTCGCGATGCTCGGGCAGATGGGCGGGCTCGCCTTCGGCAGCCAGCTCGGTGGCGCGCTCGGCCAGCTGGCGGCGGAGGTGCTCACCTCGACCGACGTCGGCGTGCCCGTCGGCCCCGGAGGTACGGCCGCGCTGCTGCCGGAGAACATCGAGCGGTTCACCGCGGGCCTCGACCGGCCCGTCAGCGAGGTGATGATCTACATCGCCGCCCGCGAGGCGGCCCACCAGCGGCTGTTCGCCCACGTCGGTTGGCTGCGCGAGCGGCTGCTCGGCACCGTCGAGGAGTACGCCCGGGGGATCACCGTCGACACCTCCCGGCTCGAGGAGATGGCGCGCGGCATCGACCCGTCCAACCCGGCCGGGATCGAGGAGGCCATGCGCTCGGGCATGTTCGAGCAGCAGACCACCCCCGCGCAGGAGGCGGCGCTGGCCCGCCTGGAGACGCTGCTCGCGCTGGTCGAGGGCTGGGTGGACGCCGTCGTCGCGGAGGCGGTGGGCGACCGGCTGCCCGGTGCGGCGGCGCTGCGCGAGACGCTGCGGCGCCGGCGGGCGTCCGGCGGCCCGGCCGAGCAGACGTTCGCGACGATCGTCGGGCTGGAGCTGCGGCCGCGGCAGCTGCGCAACGCGGCCGAGCTGTGGCGGCTGCTGGGCGAGCAGCGCGGCATCGCGGGCCGGGACGCGCTGTGGGCGCACCCGGACCTGGTCCCGTCGGCCGACGACCTCGACGACCCGGCCGCCTTCGCCGCCCGCGAGGAGCTCGGCGACCCGATCGCCGAGCTGGAGCGGCAGCTGAAGGCGGAGAGCGAGGCGGAGAGCGCGGCGCAGGAGGCCGAGGGGCCGAAGGGATCGGGGGGGTCGGCGGGCTCCACGGCTCCTGATGCCGCCGACGGCCCGTCCGCGCCGGACGGGACCGCCGACGGCGAGGGTGGGGACCCGCGCCCGCCGGAGACCCCGACGCGCTGACCGCGGGCGGGCGGTCACGTCGGCCGCCCGCACCCCCGGCCCCCTCGGCCCTCAGCCGGTGGGATCGAGGTCGGGGGCGTCGCCGTCCGTGCCGACCAGGCCGAGACCGGCGGCGGCCGAGAGCCCCTCGCGGTAGCCCATCGCGCGCTCGCTGCGCGGGTAGCGGCGCACCCAGGCCCAGAACGCGGCGTCGTGCCCGGGCTCGAGCAGGTGCGCGAGCTCGTGGACCAGCACGTAGTCCACCACCCAGCCGGGCGCGTCGCGCAGCCGCTCGCTGATGCGGATCGTGCCGTCCGCGGGGGTGCACGACGCCCACCGGGTGCTCATCGTCGACACCCAGCGCACCGTCGTGGGCTCGGCGCGCCCCTCCAGGTAGCGGCGCGAGAGCTCGGTGCTGCGGCGGCGCAGCGCGTCGTCCCCGGCCCGGGCCGGGGACCGGCGGCGGGCCTCGCTGCGCTGGAGCCGACGGACCATCTCGTCCACCCAGCGCGTCTCCTCCGACTCGCTCATCCAGCCGGGGATGAAGACGATGACCGTGTCGCCGTCGCGCCGGGCGCTCACCAGGCGGCGGCGGCGCTCGCTGCGACGGACCTCGACGACCGCGGGAGGGGGGCTCACAGGGCCAGCGTAGGACGGCACCCCCACCACCGTGTGGGCGACGGCGCAGCGGAGCCCCGGTTGTCCACAGCCGCGCGACGCCTGTGGACAACCCGGCCCGCCCGTCGGTGGCCTCCGGCATCCTGCCGGCATGGATCCCGCCCACGACCCCGCCCGCGACCCCGTCCGCCACGACGGGGCGCCCGCCCCGCCGCGGGTGCTCCGGCTCCCGCCGCACCACAGCCTCCTGCGCCGCGGCCCGACGGCGCGCCAGCTCGGGCTCGACCCGGCCACGGCCCTGGCCGTCGACGACCTGTCGCCGCCGCTCGCGGCGATGCTCGACGAGCTGGTGGCCCCCGCGGACCGGGCGGGTCTGGTGGCCCGGTCGGTGCGCCGGGGCGGCGCGGCCGCGGCGGCGGAGGAGCTGCTGGACCGGCTGGTCGCGGCCGGCGCGCTCGTCGACGCCGCCGAGGTCGAGCGGGCCCGGCGGCGCCGGGCGGAGGCGGCGGTGGCGGTGGACGGCGGCGGGCCGCTGGCGGTCGGCGTCGCGGTCGGCCTCGGCCTGGCCGGCGTCGGCGCCGTGCACGTCGCGGTGGACCGGGACGCCCCCGTGCGGCCGGGCGACCTCGGCACGGGGCTGCTCGACGCCGACCGCGGCCGGTCCCGGGCGCAGGCGCTGCTGGACGCGGTGCGCCGCGTCGCGCCCGCGGCGCGGGCCGGTCCGCCGCCCGCGCGGGCCGCGCCGGACGTCTACGTGCTCAC
>DASVUG010000300.1:0-3551 GCA_036387155.1 Pseudonocardia sp.
GCCCGTGCCAGGACGGCCACCTTCACGGCGCCTGACGGCATGAAGGTGGCCTTCCTGGCACTACCGAGCAGTGTCAGGCAGCGGCCGAGCGCGGTCGGGGCGGCCGAGCGCGGTCGGGGCGGTCGGGGCGGTCGGGCTACAGCGGCAGGCCGGCCGGCGGGGTCTCGAGCTCGGCGGCCTCCACCGGCGCCGGGGCGACCTCGGGCTCGGGCTTGCGGCGGCCCAGCACGGTGTGCACGACGTTCTGCTGCCAGCCCGGGAACGTCTGGCAGCGCACGTCGACGAACCCGGCGTCACGCAGCCGCTGGGCCAGGGTGGACACCCCGTCGAAGCGCAGGACGCTGCGCCACAGGTAGCGGTAGAGCCCGGTGGAGCCGGTACGCAGCCGCCCGAGCGGGATGATGATCGTCCAGCAGACGGCCGTCCACACGGCCCTGCTGCGCGCCGAGTCGCGCACGGAGTAGTCGTGCACCGCCAGCGGCGCGCCGGGCCGCAGCAGCGAGAGGAACTGCCGCAGCGCCGGGTCCGGCGACGGCAGGTTGCGCACGAGGTAGGCGGCGAGGATGCCGTCGAAGGGCCCCGTCACCCCGACCGCCGCGAGGTTCTGCGCGTTGCCGTGCACGAACCGCACGGTGTCCGGCCAGGTCTTGCGCCGGGCCTCGTTCAGCATCTCCTGCGAGGCGTCGACCGCCACGATCTCCGCCTCGGGCGCCACCGCCAGCAGCGCCGCCGTGGACGCCCCGGTGCCGCAGCCGACGTCGAGCAGCCGCAGGCCGCGGCCCCGGTCCTGCTCGAGCCCGGGCAGGCCCATCCGCTCGGCCGACAGGCGCAGGTGGTCGTGGTAGCCGGGGTTGGAACCGACCAGCCGGTCGTAGCTCGCGGCGTGGTCGTCGAAGGCGCGCGGGACGGTCCGGGCGTCGATCCGGCGGGTCTGCGGAGCGGTCACGAGCCGTATCCTCCCCCCGCGGCAGGGCCGGCCCGCCCCGGGGGGCGTGCGCGGCGCTGCGGTCAGGACGGAGCCTGGCCCTCCGCCCCGGGACCCATCGCGAGCTTCGCGAGCATCTCGCGGGCCTTCTCCGCGATCACGACGGAGCCTGGCCCTCCGCCCCGGGACCCATCGCGAGCTTGGCGAGCATCTCGCGGGCCTTCTCGGCGTTGCGCGGCTGGCACAGCACGTCGTAGCGGCCGGCGACCATCTGGCTGGCCGAGGTGAAGTCGCGCCGACCCCGCGTGGCGCCGTAGCCGACGGCGGCGAAGATCGCGCCGAAGGCGAGGCCGCTGACCAGCCCGACCAGGATCGGGCCGAAGGTGTTGTTCCCGGGGTTGAACAGCCCGAGCAGCAGGCCGACGAACAGGCCGAACCAGGCCCCGGACGCGGCGCCGGACAGCAGCACCCGCCCCCACGTCAGCCGCCCGATGACCCGCTCGACCAGCATGAGGTCGACGCCGACGATGGTGACGTCGGCGACGGGGAACTCCCGGTCGGCGAGGTAGTCCACGGCCCGCTGCGCCTCGGCGTAGGTGGCGTACGAGCCGACCGGCCACCCGGTGGGCGGGGTGGGGAGGTTCAGACCGGGCGCGGTGCGCCCGGAACCACCGAACGGGCTGCTCACGCGTCCTCCTCGCCCTGCACGGTCACCGATCTCGTCGACACCGAGCGTACCGGGCGCGGACGTGCCGCGTCGTGGGCGGACCGGTCACGGCTCAGCGTCGGCGGTACTCCCGCAGCAGCCCGCGCGAGATGATCGTCTTCTGGATCTCCGAGGTGCCCTCGCCGATCAGCAGGAACGGCGCCTCGCGCATCAGCCGCTCGATCTCGTACTCCTTGGAGTAGCCGTAGCCGCCGTGGATGCGGAAGGCGTCCTGCGTGACCTCCATGCAGTACTCGCTGGCCAGGAGTTTGGCCATGCCCGCCTCGACGTCGTTGCGGGTGCCGGCGTCCTTGAGGCGCGCGGCGTTGACCATCATCAGGTGGGCCGCCTCGACCTTGGTGCCCATCTCGGCGAGCTTGAAGGCGACGGCCTGGTGCTCGGCGATGGGCCGGCCGAACGTGCGGCGCGTCTGCGCGTACTCCGCGGCCAGCTCGAAGGCCCGGATCGAGATCCCGCAGGCCCGGGCGGCGACGTTGACGCGGCCGACCTCGACGCCGTCCATCATCTGCGCGAACCCGTCGCCGGGGCGCCCGCCGAGGACCTGCCCGGCGGCGATCCGGAAGCCGGAGAACACCAGCTCGGTGCTGTCGACGCCCTTGTAGCCCATCTTCTCGATCTTGCCGGGCACGGTGAGGCCGGGCGCGACCTCGCCGTAGCCGACGGGCTTGTCGACCAGCAGGCACGTCAGGTTCCGGTACGGCTTGTCCGCGCCCTCGTCGGTGCGCACCAGGACGGCGGTCAGGTTCGACGTGCCGCCGTTGGTCACCCACATCTTGGCGCCGTCGACGACGTACCCGGCGTCCGGCCCGGAGCCGTCCGGGACGGCCTTCGTCCTGATCGCCGCGACGTCGCTGCCCAGGTCGGGCTCGGACATCGAGAACGACCCGCGCACGTCGCCCTCCGCCATCGCCGGCAGGTAGCGCTGCTTCTGCTCCTCCGTGCCGTGCCGCATGATCATGTAAGCGACGATGAAGTGCGTGTTGATGACGCCGGAGACGCTCATCCAGCCGCGCGCGATCTCCTCGACGACCAGCGCGTAGGTCAGCAGCGACTCGCCGGACCCGCCGTACTCCTCCGGGATGGTGAGGCCGAACAGCCCCATCTCCTTCATCCCGTCGACGATGTCCTGCGGATAGGCGTCGGCGTGCTCCAGCGCCGTCGCGTGCGGGATGATCTCCTTGTCCACGAAGGCGCGGACGGCGGCGAGGATCTCCTGCTGGACGTCGGTGAGACCGGCGGTCCGGGCGAGACGGGCCATCTCGTACCTCCTGGCGGGTGCACGGCCGGCGCCGGCGTGCCTCCGGAGTATCGCCTGCGTGGCATCCCGAGCGCCTCGGTTGTGAACCGCCTCTCCCGCCCGCCGACCGGCTCCGGTCGGGCGGTCACCCGCGCGCGGCTGCGTGGGACGTGCGGCCGGCGCGCCGCGCGGTGCGCCGGAGGACGACGGCGGCGGCGAGGGCGAGGCCCGAGGTGGCGGTGAGCCACCAGAACGCGGTGGCGACGGCGGGGGCGGGCGGGGTGCACGTCGAGGCCGACGAGCGCCAACGGCGCGGTGGTGACCAGGGTGGCGGCCCCGCCGACCACGGCGACGACGCCGCCGGCGTAGACGGTGGCGGGCAGGCCGACCGAGACCAGGGCCAGGCCGGCGCGGTCGAGGCGTTCGGTGGGCCGCGCACGGCCGAGGGGGACCAGGCGCAGCCCGGCGACGATGCCGATCGCGCCGAGGGGCAGGTTGAGCCAGAACAGCCAGGGCCCCGACGCGGTGAAGAGGATCATGCCGCCGAGGGCGGGCCCGAACGCGGGGCCGAAGGCGACCGCGATCCCGAGCACGGCCATCACCCGCCCGAGCCGACCGGGTCCGACGGCCTGCCCGAGGATCGTCTGGCCCGCCGGGACGAG
>DASVUG010000301.1:0-8041 GCA_036387155.1 Pseudonocardia sp.
CGCCGGCGCGCTCGACGACGTCGTGGACGCCATCGAGGAGGCCGCCGACCGGATCGTGCTCTACCGGCTCGGCGCGCTCCCCGACGGGGTCCACGCGCAGGTGGAGGTCCTGCAGCGGGCGGCCGCGGTGACCGCGGGGGCGATGCCGCGCCTGGAGGACCTGGCCGAGCTGGAGAGCTACTGGATCGACGTCAACTCCCTCGAGGAGGAGGGCGACGCGCTGTACCGGACGCTGCTGGGCGACCTGCTCGCCCCGCCGGACCCGGCCCCGCCCGCCGACGTGCTCACGCTGCTCAAGACCAAGGAGGTCGTCGAGATCCTGGAGGAGGCGGCCGACGCCTTCGAGACGGTGGCCAACACCGTCGAGAGCATCGCCGTCAAGGAGGCGTGACGATGGAGCTCGCCGCGGTCGTCGTCGTGGTCGTCGTGGCGCTCGGTTTCGACTACACCAACGGCTTCCACGACGCGGCCAACGCGATCGCCACGTCCGTGTCGACCCGCGCGCTGGCCCCGCGCACCGCGCTGCTGATGGCCGCGGTGATGAACCTCGCCGGGGCGTTCCTCGGCACGGCGGTGGCGACCACCGTGGGCAGCGGCATCATCGACGCCCCGGTCGGGCTGCCCGGGCTGGTCGTCGTGCTCGCCGCGCTGATCGGGGCCATCCTCTGGAACCTCGTCACCTGGTACTTCGGCATGCCCTCGTCGTCGTCGCACGCCCTGATCGGCGGGCTGGTCGGCGCCGGGCTGGCCTCGTCCGGCACCGTGAAGTGGGACGGCGTGGTGCAGAAGGTGGTCGTGCCGATGATCGTCTCGCCGGTGGTCGGGTTCGTCCTGGCCGGGCTGGTCATGCTCGGCCTGCTGTGGGCGTTCCGCCGCGGCCGCCCGGCGCGGCTGACCCGCGGGTTCCGCCACGCCCAGACGCTGACGGCCGCCGCCATGGCGCTGGGGCACGGCCTGCAGGACGCGCAGAAGACGATGGGCGTCATCGTGCTGGCGCTGGTGGTGGGCGGTTTCCACCAGGGGTTCGCGATCCCGTGGTGGGTGGTCCTGCTGTCGGCCGGCGCGCTCTCGGCGGGCACGTACTCGGGCGGCTGGCGGATCATGCGCACGCTCGGCAGGCGGATCATCGACCTCGACCCGCCGCGCGGGTTCGCCGCCGAGGCGACGGCGTCCGCGGTGCTCTACACCACCGCCTTCGCCTTCGCCGCGCCGATCTCGACCACCCAGACGATCACCGCGTCCATCCTCGGGGTGGGCGCGACGAAGCGGCTGTCGGCCGTGCGCTGGGGCGTGGCCGGGAACATCGTCGTGGCCTGGGTGCTGACCATCCCGATGGCGGCGCTGGCGGCCGCCCTCGCCTTCTGGGCGATCCACCCGCTGGTCACCTGAGGAGGGCGGGGCTGCTTCGATGGCCCCGTGATGCGCCTGTGGCCCGCCCCGCTGCGGGACGACCTCGACGACGCCGCGCTCGCCGCCCACTACGCCTGGCCCGACGGCGACCGGCCGGGCCCTCGAGTGCGGGTCAACTTCGTCGCCAGCGTGGACGGCGCGGTCAGCGTCGACGGGAGGTCGGGGGGCCTGGGGACGCCGGCCGACCAGGTCGTGTTCCACCTGCTGCGCGAGCTGGCCGACGTCGTGCTGGTCGGCGCGGGCACCGTGCGCGCCGAGGACTACAACGGCGTCCAGCGCCCCACCCGCGGGCGGTCGACCCCGCCGCCGGTCGCGGTGGTCACCGGCTCGGCCGACCTCGACCCGGGCGCGAAGCTGTTCACCGACACCGTCGTGCCGCCGCTGGTGCTGACGCTGGAGACGGCACCGGCGGACCGGCGCGCCGCCCTGGCCGCGGCCGGCGCGGAGGTCGTCGCGCTCCCCCGGCTCACCCCGGACGCCCTGCTCGCCGAGCTGGGCCGGCGCGGGCTGCACCGCGTGCTGTGCGAGGGCGGGCCGGGGCTGCTCGGCGCGCTGCACGCCGCCGACGCCGTGGACGAGCTGTGCCTGACCGTGTCGCCCCTGCTGGTCGCCGGCGACGCGGGCCGGATCGCGCACGGCCCGCCCGGGACGCCGCCGCGGCCGCTGGCGCTGGCCGGGGTGCTGGCGGCCGACGGCGCGCTGCTGCTGCACCACCGCCGCGCCCCCGCCTGACGCCGGTCTCACCGGTCGGTCGGCAGGCTGACCCGGTGGGCGGACGGGCGGTGGCGGTGCTGCTCCTCTGCGTCGCGGCCCTGGTCGCCGGGTGCACGGTCGGGCCGTCGCAGCGGCCCCCCGTCGCGGTGCGCGGGGAGGGCACGCCGCCGCGGCCGTCGGCCCCCGCCCCGCCGCCGCCCCCGACCCGCCTGCCCGAACCGGAGCCGGCCGGCGCGGAGCTGGAGTTCCGCCCGTGCACGGGGGACCGCACCGCCCAGGCCGTGCCCGCGCCGACGGACCGGACGCTGAGCGTGGGGTGCACGGCGCTGACCGTCGAGTCGGACCCCCAGCAGCCCGGGCAGGGCCGCACGCGCGTCGGGCTGCTGCGCGTGGGGCTCGCCGACGCCCCGCCCGACCGCCCGCCGCTGCTCGTCGTCGGCGACACCGCGACGATCCCGTCGTCCGCGGTCGCCCGGGTGCTGGCCAACCGCGTGCCCGTCGCGCTCCTGCAGCGCTACACCCTGGTGGGCCTGGACCGCCGGGGCGCCGGCCTCGACGACCTGGACTGCGGCCCCACCCTGGCCCGCACCGCCTTCGTCGACATCGACCCCGGCGGCGACGGCGCGCCGCCCCGGCTCGACGCGCTGCTGGAGCAGGCGCGGTCGGTGGTGCAGGACTGCTACCTCGTGCACTCCGGGGCGCTCACCGGGTTCCGGACGAGCTCGACGGCCGCGGACCTCGAGCAGGTCCGCGCGAGCCTGGGCGTGGCCCACCTGAACGCCGTCGGCGGCGGCGACGGCGCCGCGGCGCTGTCGGCGTGGGCGCGGACCCATCCCGATGCGGTCGGGCGGCTCGTCCTGGACGGGCCGACGCCGGCGCTGGACGAACCGGACGCCGGCGAGGCGCGGGCCGCGGCGGCCGAGTCGGCCTTCGACGCCTTCACCGCCGCCTGCGCGGCCGGCCCGGAGTGCCCGCTGGGTGCGGACCCGCGCGCCGTCGTCGCCTCCTTCGTCGACCGCCTGCGCGGCCAGCCGATCACCGCGGCCGACGGGCGGCGGCTCACCGCCGGCATGCTCGTCACCGTGCTGCTCGCCGGGCTGGGCGAGCCGATCGGGTGGCCCGACCTCGGCACGGCGATCGGGCAGGCCCAGGGCGGTGACCCGACGGCGGTGCTCGACCGCCTCACGACCCTGGTCTCCGTCGGCGGCGGCGTCGACGTCGCGCTCGCGACCGCGTGCAACGACGTGCGGCGGCGGCTGACCCCGGGCGAGGTCGGCGACCTGGTCGCCCGGTGGCGCACCACCTACCCGATGTTCGGCGCGACGATGGCGCAGCGGATCCTGGCCTGCGGGCCCTGGCCGCCGTCGACCGACACCCCGGCGCCCGACCCGGGCCCCGACCTGCCGCCCGTGCTCGTCGTCGGCGTGGCGCACGGCCCGCGCGCCGCGCTGGAGGCGGCGCGCCGGATCGCCGGCACCACCCCCGGCGCGGTGTTCCTCAGCTGGCAGGGCGCGGGAACGGGGGCCTACCCCCGGACGGCCTGCGTCACCGCCGCGGTCGACGCCCTGCTGCTCGACGGCACCCCGCCCGCCGACGGCACGCTCTGCCCGCCCTGAGCCACCCGGCCACGCCTCAGCGCGGGCGCTCGCCCTGCGCGCGGACCTGACCGTCCGACGCGTTCGCCGGCAGCAGGGTCAGCTCGTCGCACACCTGCAGGAACGCCCGGGCGAACGGCGAGTGCCCGACCTGGCGCCGCAGCGCCGGCCAGTCGACCTGCTCGCGCAGCGACCGGACGTGCGGGAACAGCCGCGTGAGGTCGCAGTAGTGCTCGGTGAGCACCAGCAGCTTGGCGACCAGCAGGTCGGTGGCCGACTGGACCGGCATCACCACCGAGTCCACCCGCAGCTCGTCGGCCTGGTCGAGCTGCTCGCGGGTGACCGGCCGGTCCCCCGGCCGGAAGATCAGGTCGACCAGGCAGTCGCCGTCGTAGACCTTCGTCAGCCAGTCCTCCGGCGGCGGCGCGACCCGCAGCCCGGCGGTCTCCAGCACCTGCAGGGCGTGCGGGACGTCCTCCTCGAGCAGGACGAAGTCGACGTCGTGCGTCGGCTCGGGACCGCCGCGCGCCCAGGAGGCGTACCCGCCGCTGAGGGCGAACGGGACGTTCGACCCCTTGAGGGTGACCGCCACCTTCTTCATCGCGGCGCGCAGGGCCCTGTCGTTCTCCACGTCGTCGGCCACGCTGATCGTTACCCGGTGCACCACCACCCCAACCCGGACGGGTTCAGGAGCCCGGCAGCAGCCGGCGGGCGATCCCCGCGACCGAGGCACCCGGGCGGTACTGCTGCGTGAGATAAGCGTTGAGCACGATGTTCGCCCCGGCGAACGCGGGCACGAGGTACTGGGCGACCCGCTGCCGGCGCTGCCAGGCGACGATCTCCGGCGGGGTCTGGTCGTTCGGGATCGTCGCGTCGGTGGTGTCGAAGTGCTGGCGGCGCTCGGCGGCCTGCTCGGTGAGCTGCCCGATCCGGCGCCCGCTCCACGCGGCGAAGCCCGTCGCCGCGGCCCCGGCCACCGCGAACCCCGCCTGCGCCGCCCCGGCCCGGCCGACGCCGTGCTGCAGGGCGAGGCGCCCCTTGCTCTCCAGCGTCAGCCGCGACCCCGCGACCAGCACCGCGCCGATCCCGAGCCACTGCACCGGCGCGAACCGCCGCCACGCCGACTCCGCGGCGCGGACCTTGTCCAGCCCGTCGCGCAGGTCCTGGCCGGACTTGTTGACCCCCGCGACACCCATGACCGTCCCGCCGAACCAGAGGGCGGCCCCGAGGTCGTGCACGACCTGGGCGGCGACGCGGCTGTCGGTCCTGATGGCGCTCATGCGGGGATCTCCTCGTCGACTGCGGTGATCCCCGACGTACCCCGCCGCACGGGCGTCACACGGCGGCCGTGCGGCCCTCAGGGGCGGGGCGCGCCGTCCGGGTGCGCGCGCGCCCGGCTGGGCTGCACCCGCATCGGCTCGCCCGCCATCTTGGGGTGGTCGGGCGGGTAGGGCAGGTCCCCCAGGCCGCTGCGGTCGTACCACTCCAGCGCCGTCTCCAGCCCGTGGGCGACCCCGTCGAGCCCGCCGTCCGGGCCCGCGTGCGGGTCGCCGTGCGCGGCGAGCAGGCCCGGCACGGTGCGCACGTCGAAGTCCTCCGGGACGACGTCGGGCAGCGTCTCCCAGGTGACCGGCATCGACACCGTCGCCCGCGGCCGGCCCCGCACCGACCACGCCGACGCGATCGTCCGGTCGCGGGCGGCCTGGTTGTAGTCGAGGAAGACGCGCTCCCCGCGCTCCTCCTTCCACCACGCGACCGTCGCGAGCCCCGGCGCCCGCTCGGCGACCCGGCGCCCGATCGCGATCACGGCGTGCCGGACGTCCACGAACGACCACTCCGGCCGGATCCGCACCGCGACGTGGATCCCGCGGCCGCCGGAGGTCTTGGGCCAGCCGACCAGGCCGGCCTCGGCGAGCACCTCCCGCAGCACGGCGGCCACGGCGACGGCCTCGGGGAAGCCGGTGCCCGGCTGCGGGTCGAGGTCGATGCGCAGCTCGTCGGGGCGGTCCGGGTCCGCGCGGCGCACGGGCCAGGGGTGGAAGTCGAAGGTGCCGAGGTTCGCCGCCCACACCAGCACGGCCTGCTCGGTGGGGCACAGCGACTGCGCCGTCCGCCCGCTCGGGAAGGTCACCGTCGCGGTCTCGGCGTACGGCGGCGCGCCCTTCGGCATCCGCTTGAGGTAGAACGCCTCGCCGGCCAGGCCGTCGACGTAGCGCTTGAGGTTGGTGGGGCGCTCGTACAGCACGCGCAGCAGGGGCGCGGCGACCGCGGCGTAGTAGGTGACGACCTCGCGCTTGGTGATCCCGCGCTCCGGGAAGTAGACCTTGTCCGGGTTGGTCAGCCGCACCTCGCGGGGCCCGTCCGGTCCGGGTACCGCGAGCAGCTCCACCGGGGTCCTCGCCGAGGAGGATTTCGGGCCCGCCACCCGCGCGACCGTACCGCCGACCCGGGCGTCGGGCACTACCCTGGCGGTGTGCCCGATTCCGACCGGTCTCCCCGGTTCGACGACGAGCTCCTCGGGTTGGACCCGGAGGACCCGGAGGCCCGCGCGTTCGCCGCGCACCTGGACCGGATGCAGCAGCAGCGGCCCACGTTCACCGTCGAGGGCTACCTCGACGGCGTGCGCAACTTCGCCGAGTCGGCCAACCGGGCCGAGGGCGGGCGGCGGTGGGCCGCGGTCGCGCTCGTCGCGCTGCTGCTGACGGGGGCCGCGTACGTCGTCTACGACGCGGTGGCCTACGTGATGGCGCCGTCGGTGACGGAGCCGTCGTGAGGGCGGGGCCGTCGTGAGGGCGGGGCCGCGGCGGGGGCGGGATGGTTCCGCCGGCGCCGGGCGTTGGACACGGACGTGAGCAACCCGAACACCGAGACCCCGGCGAAGGTCGTGAAGAGCGACGCCGAGTGGCGCGCGCAGCTGAGCCCGGCCGAGTACCACGTGCTGCGCGAGGCGGGCACCGAGCGGCCGTACGTGGGCGAGTACACGAACACCAAGACCGAGGGCGTCTACGCCTGCCGGGCGTGCGGCGCCGAGCTCTTCCGAAGCGACACGAAGTTCGAGAGCCACTGCGGCTGGCCGTCGTTCTTCACCCCGCTGGCCGGCGACGCCGTGATCGAGCGCGTCGACACGACGCTGGGCATGCGCCGCGTCGAGGTGCTGTGCGCGACCTGCCACAGCCACCTGGGCCACGTGTTCGAGGGCGAGGGCTACGGCACCCCGACCGACCTGCGGTACTGCATCAACTCGATCTCGATGCGGCTGGTGCCGAAGGGGGGCTGAGCCCCTACGGCAGCGTGGCGACGAGGTCGCCGACCTGCACCCGCGGTCCGGTGTAGAACGGGACCTCCTCGCGGACGTGGCGGCGGGCCTCGGTGGCGCGCAGCTCGCGCATGAGGTCGACGATGCGGTGCAGCTCGTCGGCCTCGAAGGCGAGGATCCACTCGTAGTCGCCGAGGGCGAAGGACGCCACGGTGTTCGCGCGGACGTCCGGGAAGTCGCGCGCGGCCTTCCCGTGCTCGGCGAGCATCGCGCGGCGCTCGGGGTCGGGCAGCAGGTACCAGTCGTAGGAGCGGACGAACGGGTAGACGCACACGTAGCGGCGCGGCTCCTCGCCGGCGAGGAACGCCGGGACGTGGCTCTTGTTGAACTCCGCGGGCCGGTGCAGCGCGGCCTGGCTCCACACGGGCACGCTGGCCCGACCGACGGCCGTGGTGCGGCGCCAGTCCGCGTAGGCGCCCTGCAGGGCCTCGATGCCCTCGGCGTGCCACCAGACGAGGTAGTCCGCGTCGGCGCGCATCCCGGCGAGGTCGTAGAAGCCGCGGACGACGACGCCCTTGCCGTCCAGCGCGTCCACGAACTCGGCGGCCTGGGCGGCGGCGCCCGCCCGGTCGTCCCCCAGCCGCCCCGGCTCGACCCGGAACACCGACCACATCGTGTAGCGGACGGTCGCGTTCAGCGTGGCGTAGTCGAGGTGGGCCATGCCCCCCATCCTGCCACCGTCCACGGCCCGTCCTCCCCCCGCGAGTTCCGCGTTCCACTCCGGCGAGTTGCGCATCGCGCCCGGCGAGTTGCGCATTCCGCCCGGCGAGTTGCGCGTTCGGCCCCGCGAGTTGCGCATCGCGCCTGCGCCCGGCGAGTTCGGAGCGCGGCGCTCAGCGGGTGGGCACCGCGGCGAGCTGGGCCGCGAGCCGGTCCGCCGCCGCCCGGGCCGTCCCGACGCAGGCCGGGACGCCGACGCCGTGCAGCGCCGCGCCGGCGACCGCGAGGCCGGGCAGGGCGGCCACCGCGTCCTCGATCGCGCGGACGCGCTCGCCGTGCCCCACCG
>DASVUG010000302.1:0-3761 GCA_036387155.1 Pseudonocardia sp.
AGGACGTCCAGGTCGCCCCAGAACACGTCGGCGAGGAACTGCTGCAGCGCCCGGTGCAGCATCGGCCCGCGCCAGACCACCGCGTCGTTGCCCGCGGTGAACATGCCGATCGAGATGACCTTCAACCCGTGCGCCTGCGGCGGCATGATCATGTCGCCCACGCGGGTGGGGCGGCCGGTCACGCCCAGCATCCGGGGCACCGAGTGCCCGTAGATGTCGGCGTCGACGACCCCGACCGACAGGCCGCGCGCGGCGAGCGAGGCGGCCAGGTTCACCGTCACCGACGACTTGCCGACACCACCCTTGCCCGACGCCACGCAGTACACCCGCGTCAGCGAGCCGGGCTGCGCGAAGGGGATCACGGCCTCCGGGGCGCCGCCGCGCAGGTTCTTCTTCATCTCGCCGAGCTGTTCGGGGCTCATGACGTCCAGCTCGACCCGCACGCCGGTGATGCCGGGCACCCGCGACACGGCGTCCGTCACCCGCTTGGTGATCGTCTCGCGCATCGGGCAGCCCGCGACCGTCAGGAAGACGCCGACGTCCGCGACGCCGTCGGCCACCACGACGCTCTTGACCATGCCCAGCTCGGTGATCGGCCGGTGGATCTCGGGGTCCTCGACGGTGGCGAGCGCCGCGTGGACGGCCTGCTCGACGGTGCCGGTGTTCGCACTGCTGGTCACCGGTCCATGCTACGTGCGCCGACCGGGCGGCACCCCGTCCTGGGCGCCACCCGGCACCCGGTCCGCCAGCCGGTCCGCCAGCCGGTCCAGCTCGCCGCGCAGGTAGTCGCGGGTGGCCACCTCGCCCAGCGCGATCCGCAGCGCTGCGAGCTCGCGGGCCAGGTACTCGGTGTCGGCCTTGGTGCGCTCGGCCCGGTTGCGGTCCTCGTCCAGCGACACCCGGTCCCGGTCGTCCTGCCGGTTCTGCGCCAGCAGGATCAGCGGCGCGGCGTAGGCGGCCTGGGTGGAGAAGGCCAGGTTGAGCAGGATGAACGGGTAGGGGTCCCAGCGGTAGACGCCCATCAGCACCAGGTTCAGCGTGATCCACACGATCACGAGGACCGTCTGGATCGCCAGGTAGCGGCCGGTGCCGAGGAAGCGCGCCACGCGCTCGGAGAGGCGGGCGAAGGTCTCGGGGTCGACCTCGAGGCGCCGGCGCCCCAGCCGGGGCTGGTCCAGCCGGCCCCGGTCCCCGGCGCGGGCGGTGGGCTCAGGCACGGGACACCTCCGCGCCGGCCCCGTCCGGGCCCACCCCGTCGGCACCCTCGCCGTCCCCGTCCGGCACGGCCATCTTGACGGTGGCGTGGTCGGCGGGGTTGTCGTGCTCGTCGGCGAACCGGTCGCGCCAGTTGGCCGGCAGCAGGTGGTCGAGCACGTCGTCGACCGTCACGGCGCCGAGCAGGTGCCCCGCGCCGTCCACCACCGGCCCGGTGACCAGGTTGTACGCCGCGAAGTAGCGGGCGATCCCGGCGAGGTTCTCCTCCGGGGCGAGGGTCTCCAGCTCGGTGTCGAGCACCCCGGCGACGAGCTCGAAGGGCGCCTCGCGCAGCAGCCGCTGGGCGTGCGCGCAGCCGAGGTAGCGGCCGGTCGGCGTCTCCGTGGGCGGGCGGCAGACGAACACCATGCTCGCCAGCGCCGGCCCGATGTCGGGGTTGCGGATCCGGGCGAGGGCCTCGGCGACGGTCGCGTCCGGCCGCAGGATCACCGGCTCCGGGGTCATCAGGCCGCCCGCCGTGTCCGAGGAGTAGCGCAGCAGCCGCCGCACGGGTTCGGACTCCCCGGGCTCCATCAGCTCGAGCAGCCGCGCGGACTCGGCCGCCGACAGCTCGCCCAGCAGGTCCGCCGCGTCGTCGGGCGCCATCGCCTCCAGCACGTCCGCCGCGCGCTCCGGGCTGAGGTGCGCCAGCAGCAGCCGCTGGTCGGCCTCCGCCAGCTCCTCGAACACGTCGGCCAGGCGCTCGTCGTCCAGGGCGTCGACGACCTCGTGGCGCCGCTTCTGCGGCAGCGCGGTGAGCGTGCCGGCGACGTCCGCGGGGCGCATGGTCTCGAACACCGCGAGCAGCCCCTCGGTGCCCTGGCGGTCGGTGAGCGTCAGGCCCGTGACCGCCCGCCACGGCACCACGCGGACGTCCGCGCGCCGCCCCAGCCGGGTGCGCCGGGGCCGCACGGCGAGCCGGCCGACGACCCAGTCCCGGGTCCGGGTCGGCTCGATGGCGGCGTCGACGACCACCACCTCCTCCCCGGCCTCGCCCCGGTCCTTCGCGTCCCCGCCGTCGCGCATGCGCACGAGGGCGTCGAGGAGCTGCCCGACGACCAGGGTCTCGCTGGGCCGCCGGGTGAAGTGCCGCAGGCTGACCGACCCGGTCGCGAGCGTGATCGCGCCCGGGTCGACGGCCGTCACCCGCAGCATCGGCACGAAGATCCGCCGGCGGGTGGCCAGCTCGACGACGAGCCCGAGGACGCGGGGCGGGCTGTCGTCGACCCGCAGGGCCGCCACGACGTCGCGCACCTTGCCGATGCGCTCGCCGTCGGGCCCGAAGACGGCCAGGCCCACCAGGCGGGCGACGAAGACGCGGGTGCCGGCCACGGGGGGAGCCTACGGGGGCCCGGGCGACCCCTCCGGGGTCGTCCGGAAAGCCACTTTCAGGACGCCACACGTCCTGGAAGTGGCTTTGACGACACGAGCGGCGGGCCGCGGCGGCCGGTGTGCGCGGGGGCCGTCCGTGCGCAGGCAGGGGCGTGAGGTTCGGTCACCCACGATCGCGGGTGCGGGTCGGCCGCCCGTCCTCACCCGACGCCCCTGGTAGGACGGGCGCATGAGCCTGCGCTACGACGTCGTCGACGTGTTCACCGACCGCGCCTACGCCGGCAACCCGCTGGCCGTCGTGCACGGCGCGGAGGTGCTGGCGGCGGACGCGATGCAGGCCGTCGCGGCGGAGTTCAACCTGTCCGAGACGGCCTTCGCGCTGCCGCCGACGACGCCGGACGCGACCTACCGGCTGCGGATCTTCACCCCGGCGCGGGAGCTGCCCTTCGCCGGGCACCCGAGCATCGGCGCCGCCTGGCTCCTCGCCGCGTCCGGGGCGATCCCGCACGGCGAGGTGGTGCAGGAGTGCGGGGCCGGGCTGCTGCCGGTGCGGGTCGACGCCCGCGGCGCCGGGGTCGCCGGCGGGCCGCCCGAGGTCGGGCCGGACCTGCCGGGGGAGGCGCTGGCGGCGACGGTCGGCCTGGCCGCGGCCGACCTGGACCCGGACCTGCCCCCGGGCGTCGCCGCGGCCGGGATCCCGTTCGCGTTCCTGCCGGTGCGGGCGGACGCCGTGGCGCGCGCGACGCCGGACGCCGCGGCGGTCCGCGCCGCGACGCCGGGCACGACGGGCCTGGTCGTGGCGGCGGTCGACCGGGACGGGTGGCGCGTGCACGCCCGGGTGTTCTGCCCTCAGGTGGGCGTCGCGGAGGACCCGGCGACGGGCTCGGCGGCGGTGGCGCTGGGGGTGTTCCTCGGCGCGCCCGGCGCGCTGCCGGACGGCGGGACGGCACTGCGGGTGGACCAGGGCGCGGAGGTCGGCCGCCCGTCGCGGATCGAGCTGACGGTCCGGACGTTGCGCGGGGCCGTCGTCGGGACGGTGGTGCGGGGCGGGGTGCGGCACGTGGCCCGGGGCGAGCTGCTCGCGACGCCTTGACACCTAGAAACCTAGGCTTCTAGTATGTGGTGTGGCCGCGAGACAGCAGTTCAACGTGACGCTGCCGCCGGAGCTGGTGCGC
>DASVUG010000303.1:0-3694 GCA_036387155.1 Pseudonocardia sp.
ATCCCGGCCGTCTCCAGGTCGGCCAGGACGCCCTGCAGCGGCAGCTCCAGCTCCGCGAGCAGGCGCGTGCCGCCGAGGCGGGCCAGCTCGGTGTCCAGCGCGTCCGCGAGCTCGGCGACCGCGGAGGCGGCCACGACGTGCGTGCGCGCGCGGGCGGCGTCGGCCTCCTCCTCCCCGGAGAGGGCGTCGGCGTCGAGCGTGCCGTCGGGGCCCGCGAGGTCGGTGCCCAGCAGCGACAGCTGCCCGTTCTCGGGCTCGGACTCCGCGCGCAGCTCGCGGCGCAGGTAGCGCAGCGCGAGGTCCGCCAGGTCGAAGCTGCGCTGCCCGGGCCGGGCCAGGTAGGCGGCCAGCGCGGTGTCGCTGGTGAGCCCGTGCAGCGCCCAGCCGCGGGCGCCCAGGCCGTGCAGCGCGGCCTTGACGTCGTGCGCGGCCTTGGGGACGGACGGGTCGGCCAGCCACTCCCCGAGCGCGGCCTCGTCGTCGGGCAGCAGGGTGCGCACGTCCAGGTACGCCGCCTGGGCGGACCCGGCGGAGGCCCCGGCCGCCCGCGCCTCCAACGACGGCTCGCCCGCCGCGAGCGCGATCCCCTCGACGTCGCGGCCCGCCCACGTCCCGAGCTGCCCGTGGACGACGAGCCCGACCCGCCGCCCGTCGCGGGCGTGCCCGTCGAGCCAGGCGCGGACGGTGCCCGGGGCCAGCGCCCCGCCCTCGACCGCGAAGCCCTCCTCGGCCTCGGGCTCGGCGCTGGTCAACGTGGCGAACAGGCGCTCGCGCAGCACGCGGAACTCCAGCTCGTCGAACAGGCGGTGCACCGCCTCGCGGTCCCACGGCCGGGCCACCAGGTCGTCCGGCGCGGCGTCCACGGGGACGTCCCGGATCAGCTCGGTGAGCTGGCGGTTGAGCAGGACGTGCGCGAGGTTCGCCCGCAGCGCGTCGCCCGCCTTGCCCTTGACCTCGTCGACGCGGTCCGTCAGCGCCTCGAGCGAGCCGAACTCGCGCACCCACTTGGCGGCCGTCTTCTCCCCCACGCCGGGGATGCTCGGCAGGTTGTCGCTCGGGTCGCCGCGCAGGGCGGCGAAGTCCGGGTACTGGGCCGGGGTGAGCCCGTAGCGGGCCATCACCGCGTCCGGGTCGATCCGGCCCAGCTCCGAGACCCCGCGCGTCGGGTAGAGCACGGTGACGTTCTCGGTGACGAGCTGGAACGCGTCGCGGTCACCGGTGGTGACGAGCACCCGGTAGCCCTGCGCCTCGGCCTGGGTGACGATCGTGGCGATGACGTCGTCCGCCTCGTAGTTCTCGACCGAGAAGAACGGGATGGCCAGGGCCGTCAGCACGTCCTTGATGAGGTCGACCTGGCCGCGGAAGTCGTCCGGGGTGGAGCTGCGGTTGGCCTTGTACTCGGCGAAGCGCTCCGAGCGGAACGTGGTGCGGGAGACGTCGAAGGCGACGGCGACGTGCGTGGGCGCCTCGTCGCGCAGCAGGTTGATGAGCATCGCGGTGAAGCCGTAGACGGCGTTGGTCGTCTGCCCGGTGCCGGTGCGGAAGTTCTCGGCGGGCAGGGCGAAGAACGCGCGGTAGGCCAGCGAGTGCCCGTCGAGCAGCAGCAGGCGCCGCTCGCCGACGGGGTGGGTGACCGGCGCCGGAGCGGACTTGCGAGCGGGGGTGCGGGTGGCGGGGCTCATCGCCTGTGGAGTCTAGGACGACCCCCCGACACTTCCGGAGGCACCGACGCCCGGACGGGGCCGGCGGCTACGCGTCGACCTCCGCCAGGACCTTGTCCGACACGTCGAAGTTCGCGTAGACGTTCTGGACCTCGTCGCTGTCCTCGAGCGCGTCGATCAGCTTGAACACCTTGCGGGCGCCCTCGGCGTCCAGCGGCACCTGCATCGACGGCAGGAAGGTGGGGTCGGCGGAGTCGTACTCGATGCCGGCCTCGCGCAGGGCGTTGCGCACCGGGACGAGGTCCGTCGCCTCGGAGACGACCTCGAAGCTGTCGCCGAGGTCGTTGACCTCCTCCGCCCCGGCCTCGAGGACCGCGAGCAGCACGTCGTCCTCGGTCAGGCCGCTCTTGGGGACGATCACGACGCCCTTGCGGGTGAACAGGTAGGCCACCGAGCCCGGGTCGGCCATCGTGCCGCCGTTGCGGGTCATCGCCAGGCGGACCTCGGTGGCCGCGCGGTTGCGGTTGTCGGTGAGGCACTCCACCAGCACCGCGACGCCGTTCGGGCCGTAGCCCTCGTAGGTGATGGTCTGGTAGTCCGCGCCACCCGCGTCGGCGCCCGACCCGCGCTTGACCGCGCGGTCGATGTTGTCGTTGGGGACCGAGCTCTTCTTGGCCTTCTGGATGGCGTCGTAGAGCGTGGGGTTGCCGTCCGGGTCCCCGCCGCCGGTGCGCGCCGCGACCTCGATGTTCTTGATGAGCTTGGCGAACATCTTGCCGCGGCGGGCGTCGATGACGGCCTTCTTGTGCTTGGTCGTCGCCCACTTGGAGTGGCCGCTCATGATGTCCTCCCCGGTACACGTATCCGGACGAGTCTATCGGCGGTTCGCCCGCCGCCACGACGACCGGGTCGGCGCCGGTGCCGCGCGTACCGGGGTGGCAGCAATGTGGCACTGCTGGCACCCAGTGCCAGCGGTGCCACATTGCTGGCACGGCGCGCTCGTGCGTTCCGCAGCAACTTTCCCGGAACGCCCCTCGTGCCGGGCGCCGCCGACGCACCATCGGCGGGTGAGACGTGGGAGCTGGGCCGACGCCGCGCACACGGCCGCGGTCCGCACGGTCGCCGACAAGGGCGTTATCAGCGTCCGCCAGCTGGTGGGCCTGGGCGTTCCTGAGACGACGGTCTACCGCCGGTGCCGACCGGGCGGACCGTGGCAGCTGCTGCTGCCGGCCGTGGTGATGCTGTCCACCGGATCACCGACCCGCGATCAGCTCGTCGCGGGCGCACTCCGTTACGCCGGTGAGGACTCGCTGGTGACCGGCGTCGAGGCGTGTCGACGGCACGGCGTCCGACGCGGTCTACCGACCCACGACACGGTGCACCTGCTGGTCCCCCACGCTCGACAACCGCGGAGCACGCGTTTCGTGGTGATCGAACGCACCTGGCGGCCCCCGGACCCGGTCATGCGGTCAGGGGTGCCCCTGGCCCCCGTCGCCCGGGCCGCCGTCGACGCGGTGCGCCGGTTCGCGGACCCCGGCAACGTCACCGAGCTCCTGGCCGACGCCGTGCAGCGCGGGCTCTGCACCGTCCAGGACCTGGTACACGAGGTCGAGGACTGCCAACGACGGGGGACGGCGGTACCCCGCCGGGTCCTCGACGGCGTCGGGGCGGGAGCGCGGTCCGCCGCAGAGCTGGACGCCAAACGGCTCTGGGCCCGGTCCGGTCTCCCGGAACCGTGGTGGAACGCGCCGGTGTACGACGTCGGGGGCCGGCTGCTCGGCGTGGTGGACGCGTGGTTCGACGAGGTGGCCCTGGCGTGGGAGATCAACTCGGTCGAGTGGCACCTCAACCCGGAGAACTACGCCCGCGAGCAGGAGCGGACGGCGCGACTGATCGCCGAGGGCGTACCCGTCCTGCCGACACAGCCCCGACGGATGCGTACCGCTGCCGGCGTGGTCGTGGACGAGCTCCGCGCGGCCTACACCCATGCGGCCGCTCGGCCGCGGCCCCCGGTCCTGGTGCGACGGACCCGG
>DASVUG010000304.1:0-14113 GCA_036387155.1 Pseudonocardia sp.
CGACCAGCCCGAAGATCAGCGCGCCGAGCAGGCCCTCGACCAGCGAGCCGCTGGAGGTGTAGATGGCCGTCACCACGATGAACGCCATGCTGATCATGCCGGCTGCCGTCACCAGGAAGGAGTTGGGCAGGCCCTCGCGGACCATCCGGTTGAGCTTGCCGGGCGTCGTGAGGTCGATGGCCCAGAAGCCGAGCAGCATCAGCAGCACGCCGAGCACGGCGTAGAGCAGGATCGCGCCGACGCCGCGGCCGATGACGGGCAGGAACCCGGGGCCGATGGCCGCGAGCGTCATGGGTGTCCTCCAGGGTGCGGGGAGCGCAGCCTATTCGGCGTCGATCTATTCGGCAGGTATCAGGTGCGGTACGAACGCCGCGCCGTCGTCGGTGACGAGCCCGACGGTCTCGCGGATACCCAGGCCCGCGGCCTCGTCGCCGACGATCCAGGCCCCCAGCACGGGGCGGAACCCGTCGAACTCCGGCAGCGGGTCGAACAGCTGGTAGACGAAGCCCTCCTCGCCGTAGACGCCGCCGGTGGCGACCTCGTGGCCGGGCGCGACGATCGTGACGTTCGCGCCCTCGCGGCCCAGGCGGGGCTTGCGGACGTACTCGGTGAGCATGCCGGGCTGGTCGAGGTAGGCCGGCAGCAGGTTGGGGTGGCCCGGGTGGAGCTCCCACAGCACGGCGAGCAGCGCCTTGTTGGACAGGAGCGTCTTCCACAGCGGCTCGACCCACAGCGTCTCCGGCAGGCTGCGCAGGACGTGCTTGCCGAAGTCGTCCCCGAGCATCCACTCCCAGGGGTAGAGCTTGAAGACCGCGCTCAGCGGGGCCTCCTCCAGGTCGACGAAGCGGTCCAGCGCGGAGTCCCAGCCGATGTCCTCGACGGCCAGCCCGACGGTGTCCAGCCCGGCCTCGGCGGCGGTCTCCTGCAGGTAGCCGACCGTCACGTGGTCCTCGCCGGTGGCGTCCCCGGACGACCAGGTGAAGTGCACCTCGCCGGACGGCAGCCCGTCGGCGATCTCACGCCAGCGCTCGACCAGCTTCTCGTGCAGGGAGTTCCACTGGTCGTCGCCGTCGTGGACGTCCTTGAGCCAGTACCACTGCAGGATCGACGCCTCGAGCAGCGTGGTGGGGGTGTCGGCGTTGTACTCCAGCAGCTTGCACGGGCCGCGGCCGTCGTAGCGCAGGTCGAAGCGGCCGTAGACGTGCGGGTCGTGCCGCTTCCACGACGCCGCGATCGCCTCCCAGCTCCACTCGGGCAGCGCGAAGTCCCGGTAGCGCTCGGTGGTGACGACGTGGTCCACCGCGGCCAGGCACATCGAGTGCAGCAGCTCGACGTCGGCCTCCAGGGCGAGGATCTCGTCCATCGCGAAGACGTAGTGGACCGACTCGTCCCAGTACGGCCGCGCGACACCGCCCTTCCCGCGCCCGGGGGCGTCGTAGACGAGGCCCTGCTCGGTGACGGTGTCGTGCCAGCCCGCGCGCGGCGGGCCCGTCCGGCGTTCCACGGGTGCGATCCTGCCCGGTCAGCCGCCGCCGCTCGCGCCGCCCCCGCTCTTGCTGCCGCCCGACCCGCCGAACCCGCCCGAGCCCGCCTTGCTCCCGCCCGAGCCACCGGTGCCGCCGTTGCCGACCGAGCCGCCGCCGCCGGGGGAGCTGCGCGACACGCCGAGGCCGCCGCGGGTGACCGTCGAGCTGCCCGACGACGTGCGCACCCGCGTGCCGTCCTGGGGCACGGTGTTCGTCCCGCCGCTGACCGGCTGGCCGATCGCCCCGGCGCCGCCGTAGTTGTAGTGGTACTGCCGGCCGCCGCCCCCGATGAAGATCGGGAAGAAGCCGAAGCCACCGCCGCCGTAGTAGCCGCCGTTGTTGTTGTTGGTCGGGGCCGGGGTGGCGCAGTTGCTGTCGTCGACGATCACGCCGCTCTCGTCGACGCAGTTCGCGCTGACCTCCTCCTCGGGCTCCGCCGCGGCGTAGCTGAGGGCGACGACGGCCGCGAGCCCCACGGCCACGCCGGAGCCGACGAGGACGCGCTTGCGCTTCTTGCGCCCGGCCGCCTCCTCCGCGAGCTGCAGCTCCTCCTCCTGCTGGCGCCGGCGGGCGGCGCGCTCGCGGGCGCGGCGCTCGGCCAGCGAGGGCTCGCGCGGCTGCGTCGTCTCGTCCTGCTGGCGGACCCGCCCGCGGCGCGGGGCCGCCCCGGTGCGCGCCAGGGCGTACTTCTCGGTGGTCGCCCCGTCGGCCGGCATCCCCAGCGTCGACGGCGCGCCCGGCGACAGCTCGGCGGTCGCCGCCTCGCCGGTCGACGCGGCGTCCGGCGAGCCGGCGTCGCCCGCGTCCGGCTCCTGCGCGCCGGCCGGCCGGCCCTGCTCGTCCCTCACGGCTCTCCCTCGTACGTCGGTCACCCGATGGGTTGATCGCACCGCGTGACCATCGTCCCGTGACCCGGGCCGGGCGGCCGCCCCGTGCGGAGCACGGGGCCGACGCGGCGTGGCCGGATCGGTCGGCGAGCCGGACCGTTCGCCCGCTCGTACCCCCGATTCTGCCACCGACCCGCAGGTCCGCGCGGGTCGACCGACGGGACCGCGGCACTCGCAGCATCCGGACAACCGGTCGACGCGTTGTACGGGCACCCGCTGCGGCCCGTGCGAGAGGTAACGGCATGATGACGCCCGACATGGACCTCCGCACCGCTCCCCCGCGCCGGTCCGCCGGAACGACCGTCCTGGATCCCCGACTCGACGGCTCGTTCCGCGGCTCCCCGTCGCTCTCGACACCGCGTCCGGCCCGGCGTGCCACGCCGGGCCCGGCGGGGCGTCCGACCGCGCGTCCGACGTCCGCATCACCCGCGCCGCCCCCCGGCGCGCGCTCGTCCGCGCCGCGCCGGCTCGGCGTCGGCGTCCTCGCCGGGGCCCTGACGATGTTCGTCGTCGCCCTGCTCGACACCGTGACGGGCGCGCAGGTGCCCGTGCTGGGGTCCTTCGCGGCGCTTCCGGTGCCGGTCGGGCAGGAGCAGGTCGTCGACGCCGCGCCGCCGCCCACGACACCGGGCACCTGCCTGGCCTGGACGCACGCCGACGCCTCGGACACCCGGGTGGTGGACTGCGGGCAGACGCACCTGTTCGAGCAGGCCGGCACGATCCAGCTCAGCGACCAGAAGGAGCTGCCCGACGACAGCGGCTGGCGCCAGCTGGTGCGCGAGCGGTGCGACCCGGTCGTGCGCGAGTACCTCGGCGGGCGGTTCGACCCGGACGGGCGCTACCGCGTGGGCGCGCTCAAGCCGTCACCGGCCAAGTGGAACGCGGGCGACCGCGAGCTGCGCTGCGGCCTGCAGAGCGCGTCGCGGTCGGGTGCGCTGTACCCGATGACGGGCCGGGCCGCCGACCAGGACCAGGCCGCCGTGCACGACACCGGCACCTGCCTGGCGATCGACGGCCGGACGATCGGCGACCCGGTCGACTGCGCCCGGTCGCACGCCGTGGAGACCGTCGGCGTGGTCGACCTCGCCGCGAAGTTCGACCCGGACCGCACCGGCAAGGCCTTCCCCGCGGTGGACGCGCAGGACGAGTTCCTGCAGACCCAGTGCACCAAGATCGCGACGTCCTACGCCGGCGGTGACGAGGTCATCACCGGCAAGAAGCTCACCGTCTACTGGGACAACCTCACCGAGGAGTCCTGGAAGGCCGGTTCCCGGCGGGTGAACTGCAACCTGGCCGCCCTCCTGCCCGACCGCAGCGGCTTCGCGCCCGTGACGGGTTCGGTGCGCGGCCCGGTCACGGTCGGGGAGACCGCGGCCCCGCCGGCGACGGACACGCCCGAGCCCGGCGTCCCCGTCGCGGTGCCGCCGCCGGCCGGGCCGCCGGCCACGCCCGCACCGTCCACCCCGACGCCGGGGGCGTCCGCCACCGCGACGCCGCCGCCCGCGAAGGACGGCCCGCCGCAGGAGGAGACCTCCACCGCCAAGCCCGAGCCCAAGCCCGAGCCGGCGCCGCCCGCCGACGCCACCCCGCCCGTGCAGGCGCCGGACATCCCGACGCCGCCGGTGACGGCGACGCTGCCGGCGCCGCCGCCGGACCTCGCCGGCACGCTGCGCGGCGCGACGGCCCCCCTGCGGTGACCGGGCCCGGCGTCCGCGGGCGGCAGGGCCCGCGGACGCCGGGGCGGCCGGCAGACTGGGCGGTGTGGACCGCATCCCGGTGACGCACCGGCGCTTCGAGGAGCTCGTGGGCGAGGCGCTCGACACGATCCCGCCGGAGCTCGCGCGGGCGATGGACAACGTCGTCGTGCTGGTGGAGGACCGCCACGCCGACGAGCCCGACCTGCTCGGGCTCTACGAGGGCGTCGCCCTCACCGAGCGGACGGGCGACTACGCCGGCGTCCTGCCCGACCGCATCACGATCTACCGCGACGCGATCCTCGACGCGTGCACCGACGAGGACGGGCTCGACGAGGCCGCCGTGGTGCACGAGGTCGCCGTGACGGTGGTGCACGAGGTGGCCCACCACTTCGGCGTCGACGAGGCCCGGCTGCACGAGCTCGGCTGGGGCTGAGCCGGCGGCCGGGGTTCCGCAGCTCGGCGCGCGCGCCGACCGGCGCCCTCAGCCTCCGGTGCCACTGCGCAGGCCGGCCAGCCAGCGCTCGGCGGCGGCGAAGGCGGCGGCGTCCGTGCCGTGCTCGGGGACGGCGGGGGCGCCGACCCCCACGGCCGTTCCCCCGGGCCGGGCGGTCCCGTTGGCGCGCGGGTAGGAGCCCAGGAAGCGCACGCGGTCGCAGCGCCGGTACAGCGCCGCCAGCGCCTCCCCCACGGCCGGCTCGGCGATGTGGCCGGTGCAGTCGAGGTGGAACCAGTACTCGGCGGGCCGGTCCTTGATCGGCCGGGACTCGATGCGGGTGAGGTCGATGCCGCGCACGGCCAGCTCGGTGAGCAGCCCGAGCAGCGACCCGGGCCGGTTCTGCGTCGTCGCGGCCAGGGTCGTGCGGTCGTGCCCCGTGCGGGCCGGCGGCGGGCCGGGCGGGGCGAGGAGCACGAAGCGGGTGAGCGCGCCGGGGTTGTCCGCGACGTCGTCGGCGAGGACCTCCAGACCGTGCTGGCGGGCGGCGAGCGGGGCGGCGACGGCGGCGTCGACCTCCCCGCGGGCGACCTGCGCGGCGGACTCGCTGGTCGAGGAGCTGATGACGACCTGCGCCGCGGGCAGGTTCCGGGCGATCCAACCGCGGGTCTGGGCGATGCCGTGGTTGTGCGAGGCGACGGTGCGGACGTCGGCCGCCGCCGTCCCGGCGCGCACCAGCACCGCGAAGCGGACGGCGAGCACCACCTCCTGGACGATCATCAGCGGCGGGTCGTCGAGCAGGCCGTCGAGCACGGGGGGCACGGCGCCCTCGACGCTGTTCTCCAGCGGCACGCAGCCGGCGTCCGCACGGCCCTCCCGGACGGCGGCGAGCACGGCGGGGCTCCCCGCGCACGGCAGCAGCTCGGCGTCGCGCGCGACGGGCAGGGTGCGCAGCGCCTGCTCCGCGAAGGTCGCGGGGGGGCCGAGGAAGGCGAGGCGCGGCACCGTCACCCCGCCCGTCCGGACTCGAGCAGGCCCAGGGCCGCCAGCTCGGCGGCGGCCGCGCGGTCCGCGTCGGTGCCGCAGCGGGCGAGCAGCGCCCGCACCCCCGTCACGTGCGCCGGGTCCAGCGCGCGGGCCTCTGCGGCCAGCACCGCGCCGTCGGTCTCGGCCAGTGCGCCCTCGACGTCGCCCCGCCACTGCGCGCGGGCCGTCGCGACCAGCAGGTTCAGCACGCCGTACCGGTGGGCGCCGCCGGCGGACCCGCCCGCCGGGTGCAGCCCCAGCGTCACGAAGGCGCCCCTGACCTCGACGATCGCCTCGACGAACCGGGCCACCTCGGCCACCGACGGCACGTCCGACGCCCGTGCGCCCCCGCAGCGCAGCTTGGGGGTGCAGCCGTGCACGGACACCCGGCGCACCGCGTCCAGCCACGCGGCCCGTTCGGCCTCGTCCGCCCCGACCGGGCGCAGCGGCTCGACGACGGCGACGACGTCCTCGGGCACGAACTCGGCGACGCGCTCGAGCCAGACCGCGTCCACGTCGACCGGCGCGACCGTCTCGATCGTCCGCGGGGTGATCAGACCGGAGCGGGAGAAGACCGTGGACAGCGCCTTGGGGACCGCGCCGAGGCCGGTGTTCACGACCAGCGACACGTCGACCGGCCGCGCGGGGGCACGCCGGGCGAGCTCCCGGACCAGCGGCGGCAGCTGCGACAGCGGGCAGACGAGCTGGCCGACCAGCCCGCCGTGCGGGCCCTCCCGGGCGGCGAGGTGCTCGGTGACCACCGTCTCCACGGACACCGCGGCGGCGCGCGGGGCCAGCAGGCGGGTGTCGTCGACGAGCCGGTCGAACAGGGGTGGCACGGGACGCGCCGGCTCGGCCGAGGGCACCGTCGTCACGCGCCGAACGCTAACCGCCGCGACGGCGCCGGTTGCGGCCGGGTCACGGCCGCCGGCGCGGGTGCCCCGCCGCAGCGGTGGTCGCGCCGGCGTCAGGAGCCGAGGACGGCCCGGCCCTCGCGGACGCGCCGCGTCACCTGGCGCTCGGCGACGAACGACGCGATCGGGACCGTCCCGGCGAGCAGGATCACCACGGCGTCCAGGGGCCGCCACCGGCAGCGCTCGGCGAGGATCAGCGTGCAGACGATGTAGGCCATGTAGAGAAAGCCGTGCAGCATGCCGACCAGGGCCGTCGGGCGGTCGATGCCGAACAGGTACTTGAGCGGCATGGCGATGAACACCAGGACGAGCAGGCCGACGCCCGTCACCCAGGCGGCGACCCGGTAGTTGCGCAGGGCCGTGGCGATCGACACGTGATGACTCCTCGTCTAGCGGCCGTCGTGCTCGCGGTCGCGGGCGGCGAGCGCGGCCAGCATCCGGTTGTACTCCGCCATCTCCGGGTCGTCGTCTTCGGTCACCTCGGGGACGCGCCCGGGGCGGTGCACGAACGGCGAGGGCCCGCCGGGCCGGGAGGCACGGGGGTCGCCGTCGGCCGCATCGGGGTCGACGGCCCGAGCGGGCGCGCCGAGCACGCCGGCGTCGACCGGCGCGGGATCGAGCGCGCCCGGGTCGGCCTCGTGCAGCCGGGCGATCTCCATCCGCAGCATCCGCCACCAGATCCAGCCGAAGAACACGGCGAACACCGGCCACTGCAGGCCGTAGCCCACGTTCAGCGCGCTGCCCATCGCCGAGCCCGCGCGGTGCCACTGCCAGGCGGCGAGGAACCCGCACGTCACCATGGCGCCGAGCGTCAGCACGTGCCAGAGCAGCCAGCGCGGCGACAGGACCAGCCGCGCGACCGCGCGCGCCGACACCGGCGCGGCGGCGGACGCGTCGCCGACGACGCCGGCGTCCCCGTCCGACACGCGCGCGGCGTCGACATCCCGCTGCGGGCCCGCGTTCGTCGACACGTCGTAGAGGATACGCCGACCCGACGGACCGGCCGGTAGCGTCGCCGCCCGTGCCCGGCCCCCGAGGAGTCCTGCTCTGGCTGCGCCCCCCGGCGCCCGCGGTGGGCGCGCTCGGTGACCCGGCGGTGCGCCGGCTCGCCGCCACCGAGATCCTCGTCGTGCTCAGCGTGACCCTCGGGCTGTCGGCGCTGCGCAGCGGGTTGAGCCTGGTCGACGCCCTGCTGCAGCCCGTCCCGCTCAACGAGCAGCAGGTGGCCCTCAACGCCCCCGCCGCGCAGGCCGACCTCGTCGACCTCGCGCTGCAGCTCACCCGGGTGCTGCAGCTGGTCGGCTGGGGCGCCCTGGGGGGCTACCTGCTGGTCCGCGCGGGGTTCGCGCTGCGCGCCGTCGGGCTCGACGCGCGGGCACCGGGCCGCGACGCCCTCGGTGCCGCGGGCCTGGCCGCCCTGATCGGGATCCCGGGGCTGGGCGTGTACCTGGTCGCCCGGAGCCTCGGCGTGAGCGTGACGATCGCCCCGACGGTGCTGGGCGACACGTGGTGGCGGGTGCCGGTGCTCATCGCGGCGGCCGCGGCGAACGCGTGGGCCGAGGAGCTGGTGATGGTGGGCTACCTGCTCACCCGGCTGCGCCAGCTGGGCTGGTCGGAGAACCGGGCGCTGGCCGCGCAGGCCCTGCTGCGCGGGGCGTACCACCTCTACCAGGGCCTCGGCGGCTTCCTGGGCAACATCGCGATGGGGCTGGTGTTCGGCCGGCTGTGGCAGCGGACCGGGCGGCTCTGGATGCTGGTCGGCGCGCACGCGCTGATCGACGTCGTGGCGTTCGTCGGCTACGCGGCGCTGCGCGGCCGGGTGGGCTGGCTGCCCTGAGGGGCGGGCGGCGCGCCTACCGGATCTGCACGCGGAACGCGGCGACGACCTCGTCGGTCGTGGCCCGGTGGGACAGCAGCGAGTAGTCCAAGGCGTCGAGCGAGCGCTTGGCGGCGTCCGGCTCGACGATCCCGCAGGCGTCGTCCACGACCACCGGCAGCAGGCCGAGGTCGGCGGCGTGCCGGGCCGTCGGCTCGATGCCGATCTCCAGGACCGCCCCGACGAGGATCAGCGTCGTCACACCGCGGTCGCGCAGGGCCGCCTCCAGCGGGGTGCCGACCAGCGCGGACATGGCGAGCTTGTCGAACACCGGCTCGCCGGGGGCGGGCGCGAGCTCGTCCACGATCGCGGTCTGGGGCGCGTCCGGCGGGAAGGGGCTGCCGACGGCGTCCGCCCGGTCCTGGCGCTGCCAGGCCATCGCCACGCGCAGCGCGCCGACCCCGAGGTAGCTCGGCGACAGCGACACGTGCCGGCAGTAGAAGACCGGCACGCCCGCGCCGCGGGCGGCGTCGAGGACCTGGCCGATCCGCTCCACGAGCGCGTCGCCGTCCCGCACGTGCGGGAGGATGCCGACCTGGGCGTCGTAGACGAGCACGGCGGCCGCGCCGGGGCGGCACATCTCCGCCACGGTCTCGGGGACGTCCAGGCCAAAGGCGCGCTGCATCATTACACCCTTTCACATCGGGTCGGACCGGCGGTGGTGGGACGGGCGGCGCGGGACCTCAGCGCAGCGTGACCTGCTTGCCGGCCAGCGCGTCGCGGGCGCGGCGCTCGGCGTCGGTGGGCGGGGCCGGGTCGTCGAGCGCCTCGTCCAGCCGCTGCGCGAAGGCGGCGGCCGGGGCCGCCCACTCCTTGGCGTGGCGCTCGCGGTCGAGGTCCCACACCGGGACGAGCACGCCGTGGGCCCGGAACGACCCGGCGTAGCGGCTGCCGTCGCCCAGGTCGAGGGACCCGCGGGCCTGCAGCCGGGCCAGCGCGGCGAGCAGGCGCTCCTCCGGCTCGGGGCGCACCCAGCGCAGGTGCGCCTTGCTGCCGGTGTCGACCCAGTACGCCGCGCGCACCCCGTCCGCGACCAGCGCGACGGTCGGCATGATCACCTGGTTCGCCCGGTCGAGCATGGCGGCCGCCTCCGCCGACGGGGGGCCGTCGTCGGGCAGCCACCACGAGAAGTCGTCGTGGACGGCCGGCCGGAGCGGGGCGTCCGCGTCGAGGACGTCCTGCAGGCGCGCCGGGCCCCCGTCGGCGGTGACGGGCGGGGCGACCGCCAGCGCGCTGCCCGGCTCGGCGGCGCGCGCCCAGGCCAGGGCGCGCGCCAGGTCCGCGGACAGGTCACCCGAGCGGGTCTGCACCTGCATCCCGAGGAGGATCTCCCCGCTCGGCCGCACGAGGGCGGCGGACGCGCCGGGCAGGACCGTCGCCACCGTGACGGCCGGGCCCGCGCCGTCGCTCAGCGGCAGGGGCGCCGTCGCGGACGGCAGGAACTCGCGCATCGCGACGAGCTCGCACTCCGCCGCGAGCCCCGCGAACGGGCGCGGCACGATCACGTCGTCGCCCGCGCCGTGGCAGGCCTTGTAGCGCCGGCCGGAGCCGCAGGGGCAGGGGCGGCGGGGGTTCTCGTCCGAGGACGGGTCTGCTTCGCCGGAGGTGTGCGCAGCGGCGCGGCGCGTCTTCTTGGCCATGGTGTCGAAGACGGTAGCGCCGACCGCCGCCGGTTCCCCGCCCGACCGGCGTACCGGCCTTCGGTGTTGCAGGAAAGCCACCTTCATGCAGCCTGGTTGCAGGAAAGTGGCTTTCCAGATCCTCCTGGAGCACCGCCCCACCCGAGCCCGCCGCCGGAGACGCCCGTGCCGCCCGAACCCGCGCCGCCCGACCCCGCGCCGTTCGACCCCGCGCCGTTCGACCCCGGGCCGTTCGATCCCGCCGACCCCGCCTTCCTCGACGACCCGTACCCCGCCTTCGCGGAGCTGCGGGCGCGCGGTCCGGTCCACGGGCACCCGCGCCTGGGGATGCCCGTCGCCGTGTCGCACGCGGCGTGCTCCGCGGTGCTGCGCGGCCGCGACCTCGGCCGGATCTGGGTCGACGCGGAGCCGGCCGACGAGCTCGCGGCGTTCAACCTGCTGCACCGCAACTCCCTGCTCGAACGCGAGGGCGAGCCGCACGCCCGGCTGCGCGGGCTCGTCGCGGGCGTCTTCCAGCGCGGGCACACGGCGCGGTTGGAGCCGGGGGTCCGGGCGCTGGCGGACCGGCTCGTCGCCGACCTCGCGGCCGGGATCCGGGACACGGGCTCGGCGGACCTGATGGCGGGCGTGGCGCAGGTGCTGCCGGTCGAGGTGATCGCGGACCTGCTCGGGGTCCCGGACGCGGTCCGGCCGGCGCTGCGCGGCTGGTCGACGGCCATCGTCGCGATGTACGAGCCCACCCCGCGCGGGGCCGCGCAGCGGGCGCGCGCGGCCGAGACCGCGGCCCGGGAGTTCGTCGCGGCGCTGCGCGAGCTCGCCGCGCACCGCCGCACGCGCCCGGGCGACGACCTCGTCAGCGACCTGGTCGCCGCCGGGTCCGACGCCGACGAGCTGGTCGGGACCGCCGCGCTGCTGCTGATGGCGGGCCACGAGGCCACCGTCAACGTGATCGGCAACGGCGTGCTCGCGCTGCTGCGCCACCCCGACCAGTGGCGGCGCCTGCGGGCCGACCCCGGGCTCGGTCCCACGGCCGTCGAGGAGCTGATCCGCCACGACCCGCCCCTGCAGCTGTTCGAGCGCACCGCCGTCCGGGACACGGCCGTCGAGGGCCACGCCGTGCCGGCCGGGTCGAAGGTCGCCGCGCTGCTCGGCGCCGCCGCGCGGGACCCGCGCGTGTTCCCCCGGCCCGACGAGCTCGACGTCGGCCGCCGCCCCAACCCGCACCTCGGCTTCGGCGCCGGGGTGCACTACTGCCTCGGCGCGCCGCTGGCCCGGGTCGAGGTCGCCGCCGTGCTGGACGCGCTGCGCACGCACCTGCCCGGCATGGCGCTCGCCGCGCCGCCGCGGCGGCGGCCCGACTTCGTCATGCGGGGGCTGCGGGAGCTCCGGTTGACGGCGTGACGGGGCGCCCGTCACGCGGGACCCCACCGCCGCGCGGCGGGGACACCGCGACGACGAGGCGCCGGCGCGCCCCCCGGACCGGTCCGAGCAGGGCGGTGAGCCGGCCGACCAGCACCGCCGTGGTGCCCGCCGTCACCGCCGCCAGGACGTCCACGGCGGCGTGCAGCAGCACGCCGTCCGCCACCGCCTGCACCCCGGTGCGGCGCGACCAGACCAGCGTGACCAGCGACGCCAGCACGCTCGCCGCCCACAGCGCCCACCACACCCGGACCAGGCGGGACGGTCGGGGCCGCCCTGCGGCCGGGCGGTCCAGCGCGCCGTGCTCGATCTCGGCGAGCACCGAGCCGGGCACGCCCAGGTTCAGCCCGGGCACGAGCCAGCCGAGCACGACCTCCTGCGCCGACCGCGACGGGCGTGACCCGCCGCGCGCCGCGGCCGCGACCGAGGCCCGCACCGACCACCCGACGAGGACGCCGCCGGCCGCCAGGCCGAGCAGCACCGACCCGACCCCGCCCGCCTGCACCAGCGCGTCGGAGGCGGCGACCAGGTCCGCGGGCAGCGCGTCGTCCCGACTGCGCAGCAGGAGGGCGTACCGCCACACCTCGGCCGCGCCGGCCAGCAGCGCGACGGCCGCCAGCGCCCACAGCAGCGGCACGACGACGGCGGCCAGCGTCCGCACCCCCTGCTCCGGCCGCGCCGCCACCTCCGGGGGCGCCGTCCGCCAGGGCAGGGCCGGGAACCCGCCCCGCGGGCGCTCCCGGTAGCGCGGCGGGCCCGCGTAGCGCGGGCGCAGCGGCTGCGGCAACGGCGGCGCGGCCGACGGCGGCGGCTCGGCGACCCAGCGCAGGCCGGCGAGGTAGCGCCCGCAGTACGGGCAGAACGGCCCGGCGGCCGGGTGCGTGCGCATCCCGCACCGGGGACACGGCAGCCCGGCCGGCGGGGTCGCGGGCGCCGGGACCCCGGCTCCCCCCGCCGACGACGGCACGGACACGGCGACCCCCGGCCGCTAGACGATCTCGGGCGCGCCCGCGTCGGCGACCACCGCGCGGCCCTGCGCCGACCACGCCTGCATCCCGCCGTCCACGTTCACCGCCGGGTAGCCCTGCGCGGCGAGGTAGGCCACGACGCGCGCGGACCGGCCGCCGGACCGGCAGATCACGTAGAGCGGGTCGTCGTCGGGCAGCTCGCCCAGCCGCGCCGGCAGCTCGGACATCGGCAGGTGCCGCGCGGTCGGGGCGTGCCCGGCCACCCACTCCTGCGCCTCGCGGACGTCGAGCAGCGGCGCGTCGGCGGGGACCTCGGCGACCGCGACGGTCGGGACGGACATGGCCCCATCCTGGCACGCCGCGCCGTCACGACCCGGTGAGCCGGAGTCAGGGGAGCGTCGTCGCGCGCTCCGCCCCCGCGCCCGACAGCGCCCGGACCTCCATCTCCGCGTACCGCTGCGCGTCGTCCGCGCGCCGGCCGCCGAGGAGCGTGCCCACCGCGCCGAGCAGGAACGACAGCGGGACGGAGACCAGGCCGGGGTTGTCGAGGGGGAACCAGTGGAAGTCGACGCCCTGCAGCATCGAGGCGCTGCGGCCGGTGGCCGGGTCGACGGGCTTGCCCGACACCGCCGGGGAGAACACGATCAGCAGGACGCTGGTGACCAGGCCGCCGTAGATGCTGCACAGGGCGCCGGTCGTGTTGAACCGGGCCCAGAACAGCGTGTACAGGATCGTCGGGAGGTTCGCCGAGGCGGCGACGGCGAAGGCCAGCGCCACGAGGAAGGCGACGTTCTGGCCGTTCGCGACGATCCCCCCGGCGATCGCCACCACCCCCACGACCAGCGCCGTCACCCGCGCGACGCGCACCTCCGCCGCCGAGCTCGCCCGGCCGCGGCGCAGCAGGTTGGCGTAGACGTCGTGGGCGAAGGACGCGGACGCGGTGATCGTCAGGCCGGCGACGACGGCGAGGATCGTCGCGAAGGCGATCGCCGCGACGAGCCCGAGCAGCAGCTCGCCCCCGAGGTGGCGGGCCAGCAGCGGCGCCGCGTCGTTCTGGTTCGCCGCGGTGATCGTGCCCGGTGGCAGGAGCGCGGCGGCGCCGTACCCGAGGACCAGCGTGAACAGGTAGAACACGCCGATCAACCAGATGGCCCAGACGACGGAGCGGCGCGCCTCGCGGGCGTCGGGCACCGTGTAGAAGCGCATGAGGATGTGCGGCAGCCCCGCGGTGCCGAGGACGAGGGCCAGCGCCAGGGACACGAAGTCGACCGGGTTGGTGTACTGCAGCCCGGGGCCGAGCACCGCGGCGCCGTGCGGGCTGCGGGCGGCGGCCCGGCTGAGCAGGGCGGACGGGTCGAGCCCGAACACGCCCAGCACCCAGGCCGCCATGACCGCGGCGCCCAGCAGCAGCAGCACCGCCTTGATGATCTGGACGTACGTGGTGCCCTTCATCCCGCCGACGAGCACGTAGACGATCATCAGCCCGCCGACGACGGCGATCACGACGCCCTGCCCGACGCGGTCCGACGCGGGAACCCGCAGCAGCAGCGCGACCAGCCCGCCCGCGCCCGCCATCTGCGCCAGCAGGTAGAACGCCGACACGACCATCGTCGACGTCGCCGCGGCGGCCCGCACCGGCCGCTGGTGCATGCGGAACGCCAGGACGTCGCCCATCGTGTAGCGCCCGGTGTTGCGGGTCAGCTCGGCGACCAGCAGCAGCGCCACCA
>DASVUG010000305.1:0-9603 GCA_036387155.1 Pseudonocardia sp.
TCGGGTCCGCGACGTCCTCCCCGTCGGCCGCGAGCTCCCCGGTCCACCACAGCGCCGTGCCCGTCAGCGCGGCGAGGGTCAGCAGCACCACGAGCACCAGCCCGACCACGCGGGCGTTGCTGCGCGGCCGCCGGGCCGAGCTGCCCGCGGCCCGCGCGGGACCCGCCGCCGCGGCACCCGGCATCGAGGGGTGCGAGGGCTGCGCCCCCGCGAACGGCTGCGCCCCCGCGAACGGCTGTGGCCCGGCGAACGGCGCCGCGCCAGCGAACGGCTGCGCCCCGGCCAACGGCTGGGCCCCCGCCAACGGCTGCGCCCCCGCCAACGGCTGTGCCCCGGCGAACGGCTGTGCCCCGGCGAACGGCTCGGACCCGGACGGGCCCGGCGCCCACGCGGGCACCCCGGCGGGCGGCCCCCACCCGTTCGCCGGCGCACCCGCCCACCCGGGGACGGCGGCCGGGGCCCCGACGGTGCCGGGCCGGACCGGATGCGCCCCGTGCCCGACCTCCGTCGGGGGCGCCGTGGCCTGGCGCGGGACGTCGACCGGCGGGGCGCCCGACGCGCGGGCGGCGGCGAGGGCGGCGGCGCCCAGCTCGCCCGTCGTGGCGTAGCGGTCGTCGGGGCGCTTGGCCAGCGCGCGGGCCACCACGTCGTCGAAGCCCGGCGGCAGGTCGGGGGCGACGGCGGCCGGGCGCGGCGGCGGCTCGGTCATGTGCGCCCACATCTTGGCGTGCTCGGTGTCGCGCGGGAACGGGACGGAGCCGGTCAGCGCCTGGTGGAGCACGCAGCCCAGCGCGTACACGTCGACCCGCCCGTCGACCCGGCGCCCCTCGAGCTGCTCGGGCGCCATGTAGTCCAGCGTCCCGACCACCGTGCCCGTCCGCGTGATCTGCTCGCTGTCGGCGAAGCGGCTCAGCCCGAAGTCGGTGAGGTAGGCGTGCGGGCGCCCGTCGGCCGTGCCCAGCAGCATGTTCGCCGGTTTGACGTCGCGGTGCACCAGCCCGCGGCGGTGGGCGGCGTCGAGCGCCGAGGCGACCTGCGCGACGATCTCGGCGGCGAGCGCCGGGTCGAGCCGGCCCCGGCGGCGGATCGCCTCGCGCACGTCGGTGCCCTCGACGAACCGCATGGTGACGTAGAGCCGGCCCCGCTCCTCCCCGGCGGAGTAGATCGGGACGACGTGCGGGTGGTCCAGCGACGCCGCGATCTCCGACTCCTGGGTGAAGCGGCGGCGGAACTCGGGGTCGCCGGCCAGGTCGTCGCGGACGACCTTGAGCGCGACGGTGCGCTTGAGCGCGAGCTGGGTGCCGCGGTACACCACGCCCATGCCGCCACGGCCGGTGACGGCGTCGATGCGCACACCGCCGACGACGGTCCCCGCGGCCAGCTCGGACACGCCGCCACCGTAGTTCGCCCCGTCGCGGGCCCGACAGGCCGGTCGCGCCGGCGGCGCCGGGGCCGTCGCCCCCCGCGGTCCGGGGACGCCCCCTCTCGCGGTGGCCCGGTCCGTCGGGGATGATCCGGGCGGAGCGGCCGGGCCGGCGGGGGAGGGGGCGGTGTGAACCTCGAGAAGGTGGTCTTCGGCTTCTTCGTGCTGCTCGCCGCCACCCTGAACTTCGGCTTCTTCATCGGCGACCTGGGCGATCCGGAGCTGCACAACAGCTACGAGCTCTACAGCGCGGTGGTGGTCAACCTGATCGCCACGGTGCTGAAGTTCGGCGACCGCACGCAGATCGGGGCCGTGCACCTCGCCACCAGCCTGGTCGCCGTGCTGCAGCTGGTCGCCGCGGCGCTGGTGTGGGGCTACTTCTCCTACGTCGCGGAGGCCGGGCTGAGCCGGGAGGCGACGGCCAGCGTCGTGTCCCTGTCGGGCGGCGCGCTCGTGGCGAACATCGTCTCGGTGGTGCTGCTGGTGGTCGAGACGGTGTCGTTCCACCGTCGGTAGGGAGATCGCGGTGGCGAACCCGCTGCTCTCGTTCTGGTACCGCCTGCTCACGGCGGACGAGCACCACGGGTCGACCGCCCGCACGCCGGGGCAGGGCAGCCACCGCGTCGACCCCGGGGCGCGGCGCCCCCCGTCGCGCTGGCGGGTGCCCATGGCCTCGTCGCGCCAGGCCTCGGCCACGATCTTCCTGGTCATGCGGCGCATGCGGGCGCCCCTGATCGTGCTCATCGTGATCTTCGCGATCACCACGCTGGGGCTGACGCTCATCCCGGGCGAGGACGACGAGGGCCGCCTCTTCCACATGGGCTTCTTCGACGCCTTCTACGTCATGAGCTACACGGCGTCGACGATCGGCTTCGGCGAGATCCCCTACGCGTTCACCTACAACCAGCGCATGTGGGTGACGATCTCGATCTACGTGACCGTGGTGGGCTGGGCCTACGCGATCGGGTCGCTGCTCGCGCTGATCCAGGAGCGCAGCTTCCGCCAGGCGCTGGCCCTGCAGCACTTCAGCCGCAAGGTCGAGCGCATGCGCGAGCCGTTCCTCATCCTCGCCGGCTACGGGCGCACCGGGGAGCTGCTGGCCCGCTCGCTGGACGCGCTGGGCCGCCGCTTCGTGGTGCTCGACCGGGACGACTCCCGCATCGACGACCTCTACCTCGACCCCTACCAGGCCGACGTGCCCGGGCTGGTGGGGGACGCCGGCGATCCCGGCCACCTCGCCGTCGCCGGGCTCGACCACCCGTGCTGCGAGGGCGTGCTCGCGCTCACCGACGACGACCAGGCCAACCTCGCCGTCGCCCAGACCGTCGCCCTGCTCCGCCCCGACCTGCCGGTGATCGCGCGCGGCGTCTCCCCGGCGATCTGCCGGCGGATGCACGCCTTCGGCACCCCGACGGTGGTCAACCCGTTCGACCGGTTCGGCGACCACCTGCGCATCGCCCTGCGCGCCCCCGCGTCCTACCAGCTCATGACGTGGCTGGAGAGCGGGCCCGGCGCCCGGCTGCCCCGACGGGGCGCGCCGCCCTCGCACGGGCACTGGGTGATGTGCGGGTACGGCCGCTTCGGCCGCGAGGTGGCCCACGACCTGCGCGCCGAGGGGCTGGACGTGACGGTCGTCGAGCCGAGCGACATCGCGCAGGACGACCCCGACGCCGTCCTCGGCGACGGCTACGAGCCGGACGTGCTCGCCCGCGCCGGTGTCGCCCGGGCCGTCGGCTTCGTCGCGGGCACCGACAACGACATCACCAACCTCTCGCTCGTGGCCGCCGCGCGCCGGGAGAACCCGGACCTGTTCGTCGCGGCCCGGCAGAACCGGGCGGCCAGCGCGCCGCTGTTCGCCGCCGTCGACGTCGACTCGCTGCTCGTGCCCGCCGACGTCGTCGCCCACGAGGTGTACGCCCAGCTCTCGACGCCGCTGCTGTGGCGCTTCCTGCAGGAGGTGCCGCGCCGCGACGACGACTGGGCCGCCGCGGTCATCGACCGGCTCGTGGCCCTGTGCGGGGAGCACCTGCAGGCCGTGTGGAAGGTCCGGCTCACCGCCGCCGAGGCCCCGGCGCTGCGCCGCTGGCTCGGCGGCGGCGGCGCCCGGCCCCGTCAACTCCTGCTGGGCGACCTGCTGCGCGACCCCGACGACCGCGACGAGCGCCTCCCCGCCGTCCCCCTCATGCTCGCCCGCGGCCGCGCACCGGGGCGGTCCGGCCCCGGCGACGGGTTCGTGGTCGTGCCCGACGACGACGTCGAGCTGCGCCCCGACGACGAGCTGCTGCTCGTCGGCCGCCCGGCGGCCCGCCGCCTGCTCGACTCCACCCTGTTCGCCGACGCCACCCGCGAGTACGTCCTCAACGGCCGCCACGTCCCGGCCAGCTGGATCTGGCGCACCCTCACCCGCCGCACGGCCTGACCTCCGGACGTCCGGGCGGATCGTCCGCGACCCGGTCAGCTCGAGGGCGGTGGCACCGTGAACGCCGAGCGGAACCGCTCCAGCGCCAGCTGCGGGTCCCCGGCGGCCCAGCCCTCCAGGCCGACGACGCCGGCGTAGCCGAGCCGGTGCAGCGCCGCGGCGACCGCCGGGTAGTGGATCTCGCCCGTGCCCGGCTCGCAGCGGCCGGGAACGTCCGCGACCTGGATCTCGCCGACCGCCGGCAGCGCCCGCTCGACGAGCTGCACGAGGTTCCCCTCGCCGATCTGGGCGTGGTAGAGGTCGAGGTTCATCCTCAGGTGCGGGCTGTCGACGGCCTCGACCAGCGCGAGCGTGTCCGCGGCCTTCGCGAACGGCGTGCCCGGGTGGTCGACGGCGGTGTTCAGGTTCTCCAGCGTGAACACCCGCCCGGCCCGCTCGCCCAGCTCGGCCAGCCGCGCCAGCGTGCGCACGGCATGCAGCCACATCGCCGGCGTGGTGACCGCGGCCGGGACCACCGGGAGCCCCTGCGGGTCGAGGCCCGTGCCGTGCACGTTCAGCCGCGGGCAGTCCAGCTGCTCGGCGACCTCCAGCGACCGCTCCGCCGTGCGCAGCAGCTCCGCGGCGCCGTCCGGGTCGGCGAGCGTGCCGCCGACGTACCCCGTCATCGAGGAGAACATCGCCCCGGTGCGGACGAGGGCGGGCACGTCCCTGCGCGTCCAGTCCCAGATCTCGACCTCGAAGCCCGCGTCGGCGATCCGCCGCACGCGCTCGACGAAGGGCAGGTCGACGAACACCATCTCCGCCGACACCGCGAGCCGGTAGGTGCTGCCGGTGTCGACGGCCGCCGTGCGGGTGCGGGCGGCCCGGCTCACCCGGCCACCTCCTCGACCCGCACCGGCCGCCCCTCGCGCACCGACGCGGCGGCGGCCAGCGCGATCTGCAGCGCGGCGCGGGCGTCCTCGCCCGTGACGAGCGGGGGCGCGCCGGACCGGACCGCGTCGACGAAGGCGGCCAGCTCGGCGACGTACGCGTCGTGGAGCAGCTCCTGGTCGCTGCGGACGGTCGCGACGACGCGGCCCGACGCGCCGGAGAAGACCATGCCGGTGCGGCGGCCGTCGCCGAGGGTGGCCATGCCGCCGGAGCCGAACACCTCGCCGCGCACGTCGTAGCCGTAGGCGGCCTCGAAGCACGCCTCGGCGACCCCGACGGCGCCGTTGTCGAACCGCACGGTGACCACGGCGGTGTCGAGCAGCCCCCGGTCGCGCCACGTCGGCTCCACCAGCGCGTCGGCGACGGCGTGGACCTCGACGGCCTCCGCGCCCGGGTTGAGGAAGCGCAGGGTGTCGAAGTCGTGGATCAGCGTCTCGTTGAAGATCGTGCCGGGCGCGACGCGGGAGGGGTCGAAGCCGCCCGGGTCGCGGGTCAGCGAGCGGAGCAGGCGCGGCGTGCCCAGCGTGCCGGCGTCGAGCAGGGCGCGCGCGGCCCGCCAGTCCGCGGCGAAGCGGCGGTTGAAGCCGACCTGCAGGGCGACGCCCGCGCCCCGCGCGGCGTCGATCGCCCGGTCCACCTCGGCCAGCGCGAGGCCCACCGGCTTCTCGCAGAACACGGCCTTGCCCGCCGCGGCCGCGGCGACGACGAGGTCGGCGTGGAACCGGGCGGGCGCGGCGATGACGACCGCGTCGACCCCGCCGTGGGCGAACGCCTCGGCCGGGTCGGTGTACGCCGGGGGCCCGCCCAGCTCCGCCGCCAGCCGCGCGGCGGCGCCGGGCGCCGGGTCCGCGACGGCGGCCAGCCGGGCGCCGGGGACGCGGCGGGCGAGCGACGCGCCGTGGAAGGCGCCCATCCGACCCGCCCCGACGAGGGCCACACCGACAGCCATACGTCCTCCTGCGAAACTAGAACGTTATAGACGTACTCTAGGCCCTGCGGCACCGGACGTCGATAGAACGTTCTAGTAGTGTCGCAGCGTGGCAGAACGACGGCCCACCTTGGCGGACGTGGCCGCGCGGGCCGGCGTGTCCACGGCGCTGGTCTCGATCGTGGTCCGCGAGGCGCCGGGCGCGAGCGCGCAGACGCGCGCGCGCGTGCTGGCCGTCGCGGAGGAGCTGGGCTACCGGCCCGACGTCCGGGCGCGGCTGCTGCGGCGGCGCCGCAGCCGCCTGCTGGGCGTGGTCTTCGACGTGCAGCACGCCTTCCACGGGGACCTGGTCGGCGGCCTGTACGCCGCTGCCGGCTCGGTCGGTTACGAGCTCGCGCTCAGCGCGGTGACGCCGGGGCGCGACGAGGACCAGGCGGTCGCGAGCCTGCTGCAGGACCGGTGCGAGGCGCTCGTCCTCCTCGGTCCGCAGGCGTCGGCGGCCCGGCTCACCGCGCTGCGGCTGCCGGTCGTGGTGGTGGCCCGGGCAGTGCGCTCCGCGACCTCCGGGTCCGGTCCGCCGGACGTGGTTCGCAGCGACGACGCCCGCGGGTCGGCCATGGCGGTCGACCACCTCGCCGGGCTGGGCCACCGGCGGGTCGCGCACGTCGACGGCGGGCGGGCGCCGGGAGCCGCCGAACGCCGGCACGGGTACGCCGAGGCGCTCGGGCGGCACGGTCTCGGCGGATCGGCGCTGGTGCTGCCGGGCGGCCTGCGCGAGGAGGACGGAGCCACCGCGGCCCGCGCGCTGCTCGACCTGCCCGCCGGGCGCCGCCCGACCGCGGTGACGGTCTTCAACGACCGGTGCGCCACCGGCGTCCTGGACGTGCTGCGGACCGCCGGGGTCGCGGTGCCCGGGGCGATGAGCGTCGTCGGCTTCGACGACGACCGCCTCGCCGGTCTCGCGCACGTGAACCTGACGACGGTCGCCCAGGACGCCGCCGCGTTGACCGAGCTGGCCGTGACCCGCGCCGTCGCCCGCCTCGACGGGGTGCCGGTCGACGTGCACGAGCAGGTGGTGGTCCCGCACCTCGTCGTCCGCGGGACGACCGCTCCACCGCCCGAGCGGTCCGACGCGTGAGCCGATCGCGCTCGTGGGGAGAGGCGGTGGGCGGGTCCGGGCGGTGAGCGCCGGACGACCCGTGCAGCCGTCGCCGTGCCCGGTCAGGCCGCGAGCTCCGCCTTCACCCGCTCCAGCATCCGCCGGTGGATGTCGTCGCGGTGCTCCTCCCAGCCGAACACGCACACGGTCGCCAGCCCGTCGAACTCGAGGTCGCGCAGGGTGGAGAAGAACTCGTCCCAGTCGACCTCGCCGTTGCCGATCTCGTTGTGCTGGTGGATCCGGGCGTCGACGCCGGGCGGGTTCAGGATGTAGCGGTTGCCGATGTTCGCCTTGTGGTTCCAGCAATCGGCGATGTGGAGGTGCGTCAGCTTCGGCCCCGCGTACTCCATCATCCGCCGCAGGTCGCCCGCTCCGTCGGACAGGTGGAACGCGTGCGGCGCGCAGAACACGTAGTTCACCCACGGCTTGTTCAGGCCGCGGACGATCTGAACCGCGTCGTCGTTGGTCTCGGAGAAGTCGTACGGGTGGGCCTCCAGGTTCAGCCCGATCCCGTGCCGTTCGAAGTCCGGGATCAGCTCCTCCATCGACGCGTAGAACGCGTGCTCGGACTGGAGCGGGCGGTTCGGGTCGCCCGAGAGCTCGGAGTTGACGATCGGGCACTCCAGGTCCGCCGCGATCTCCAGTAGCCGCCGCCAGTTGCGCACCTGCGCGCGGCGCTCCTGCTCGTCCGGGGAGGCCCAGTTGAACACCGGCACCAGCGTCTGGATCCTGACGCCCGTCTCGGCCATCGCCTTCTTCGCGTCGGCGATCAGCGCGTCGTCGGCCTTCGGGTAGCGGTGCCAGAAGAACCAGTCCGCCCGCGGCGAGAGCTCGACGTACTCGTAGCCCAGCTCGGCGGCCTTCCGCAGCTCCTCGGGCACCGAGAGCTCCGCGTGGTACATGTGCGTGTCGAGCGCGATCTTCACCACGTCACTCGCCCTTCCCCGAGTAGAGGGCCGGCCGCTCCGGCAACGTGACCTCGACGCGCTCGCCGCCGCGCTCCATGGCCGCCAGGCCTGCCGCGCACACCACCGTCGCGGCGTAGCCGTCCCACGACGACGGCCCCGTCGACTCCCCGCGCGTCGCCGCCGCGATCCACTCGGCGAACTCCTCGTCGTAGGCGCGGACGAACCGCTCGCGCCAGTCCTCGGGCACCCGGCCGGTGAACCCGCCCGCCTTCTTGACCACCACGCGGTTGGTCTCGGCCAGCTCGACGGTGCCGGCCTCCCCGACGACCTCCCCGCGGATGTCGTAGGCGTACTGGATGTTGATCGACGCCTCGACGTCGACGAGCGCCCCGCCCGCCATCTCGAAGACGAACAGCACCGGGTCGGTCAGGTGGTCGCTCGCCAGGGAGTTCTTCCGCGCCGTCAGCACCCGCGCCGCGACGATCTCGTCGTCGAGCAGGAAGCGGGCGACGTCGACGTCGTGCACGCACGTGTCGTTGATGATCATGTCGCTGGTGTAGTGGCCGGGCACCGTCGGGTTGCGGTGCCCCGAGTGGAACATCAGCGGGGTGCCGATCTCGCCCGCGTCGATCGCGGCCTTCATCGCCCGGTAGCCCTCGTCGTAGCGGCGCATGAACCCGACCATGACGTGCCGCTTGCCGCTCGCCACCTCGGCGTCGATGATCCGCTCGCACGCCTCGCGGGTGGTCGCCAGCGGCTTCTCGCAGAACACCTGCTTGCCCGCGGCGATGGCGGCCAGCACGTACTCCTCGTGCGTGGGCCCCCACGAGGCGACGACGACGGCGTCCACCTCCGGGTCCTCGATCAGCTCCTGCCCGGTCGACACGGCCTTGGCGTCCGGCAGGTCGGTGGCGACGGCCTTCGCCCGCTCGGCGTCCACGTCCGTCACGGCGACGACGCGGGCACCCGACAGGACGTGCGTCATGCGCCGGATGTGGTCCTGGCCGATCATTCCCACGCCGATGACACCGACGTTGAGAGTCATCTGGTCCTCCTTGTGCAGGGGTCAGTACGGCCAGCGCCGGACCGGGCCGAGGCCGCACCCGCGGAAGTAGCCGGCGGTGCGCGCGGCGATGGGCAGCGGGACGTCGGGCGCGACGGGGTAGAGGTCCTGCTCGATGACGGTGTAGATGTCGCGGTCGAGCGCCGCGAGCGCCGCGAGCAGCGGCGGGTAGTCCGGCTCGCCGAACGGCGGCTCGCACATCACCCCGAGCGGCACGGCCTCGGCCAGCGACAGCTTCTCCCGCCGCACCCGCTCGCGGACCTCCGGCTCGACCTGCTTGAGATGGACGTAGGTGATCCGCTCCGGGAACCGCTCGATGATCGCGACGTTGTCCCCGTCGCAGTAGGAGACGTGCCCGGTGTCCAGGCACAGGTTCACCAGCGTGGGGTCGGTGTCGGTCAGGAAGCGCTCGATGCGCTGCTGGGTGTCGACGTGGGTGTCGGCGTGCGGGTGGAACACCAGCTTCACGCCGAACTCCTCCAGCAGGTACCGGGCGAGCTCGTTCGTCCCCGAGACCAGGGCCTTCCACTGCTCCGGGTCGATCTCGGCGGACTCCGTCAGCGCGCCGCCGTGCATGTCGGTGTACTGCTCGGGCAGGTGCACCAGGTACTCGGCGCCGACCTCGCGCAGCAGCCGCGCCTCGCGCCCGAAGTCCTCCTTGGCCTTGTCGAGGGCGTCCTTGCCCTTGTGCAGACCGGCGAAGACCGTGCCGCCCGTGACGCTCAGGTTCCGCACGGCCAGTTCGTCGCGCAGCTGCGCGGCGTCCTGCGGCA
>DASVUG010000306.1:0-3590 GCA_036387155.1 Pseudonocardia sp.
CGCCGACGAGCACGGCGACCAGCGCGGGGCGCCCGGCCAGGGCCGTCGCGACCGGCACGTCGAGCAGGTCGCAGACGGCCACCAGCCCCTGCGGGGTGACGGTGTCGGACAGGCCCCCGGCGGCCCGGTCGGTCACGGGGACGACCCGCACGCCGGCGGCCCGGGCGTCCGCGACCAGGTCGCGGTGCTGCGCCGCCGCCCCGGCGGTGACGAACAGCTCGTGCACCGGGGCGTACCGCACGGCCTCCCGGACGGCCTGGGCGCCCTCGACGAGGAACCGCCCGGCCCGCTCGCGCCCCGCGCGGCGCAGCAGCTTGCGGGCTGCGGCGACGCGGGGGGTGCGCTCGGTACCGGGCGGTCCGTCGCGGAGCGGGCCGGCGACCAGCGGGCCGTCGGCGGGCGCGGCGTCGCTCAGGCGGCCGTCCCGTCCTGCGGCGTCTGGGCGGGCACGTTCGCCTTGGCGACCTCGACCAGCGCGGCGAAGGCGGCCGGCTCGTTCACGGCGAGCTCGGCGAGGATCTTGCGGTCGACCTCGACCTCGGCGACCCGCAGCCCCTGGATGAACCGGTTGTAGGTCATGCCGTTCGCGCGGGCCGCCGCGTTGATGCGGGTGATCCACAGCTGCCGGAAGTCGCCCTTCTTGGCGCGCCGGTCCCGGTAGGCGTAGTTCAGCGAGTGGAGCATCTGCTCCTTCGCCTTGCGGTAGAGCCGGGACCGCTGCCCGCGGTAGCCACTGGCCAGCTCGAGGGTGGTGCGGCGCTTCTTCTGGGCGTTGACCGCGCGCTTCACGCGTGCCATGGGAGTTCCTGTCTGTCGGACGGGGCGGCAGGGGGAGCGCCGTCACCCCGGGAGGCGGGAGGGGTCGTGATCCGGCGCGGGGTGACCGCCCCGCACCGGGTGCGGGACGGAGGCGCTGTGGCCGGATCGGGCACAGCTCAGCGACCGAGCAGCTTCTTGACGCGCTTGACGTCGGCCGGGGCGATGTCGACCGTCCCGGACTGGCGGCGGGTCACGGTGCTGGGCTTGACCTCCAGCCGGTGGCGCAGGCGCGTCTGCTGCCGCAGCAGCTTGCCGCTGCCGGTGATCTTGACGCGCTTGGCGGTCCCTTTGTGGGTCTTGTTCTTGGGCATGGAGGTCCGTTCCTCGTGGCGCGGGGCGCCGTGATCGTCGTGCGGGTGGTGCCGGCCGGGACGGATCCCGGCCGTGGAACCTGGTGCCGCGCCCTACGTGGTGGCGGGCTGGGCCGCGGCGCGCGGCTTGGCCGGCTTCTTGTTCGGGGCGATCACCATCGTCATGTTGCGCCCGTCCTGCTTCGGGGCCGCCTCGACCGTGCCCAGCTCGGCCACGTCCTCCGCGAGGCGCTGCAGCAGCCGGAACCCCAGCTCGGGGCGGGACTGCTCGCGGCCGCGGAACATGATCGTGACCTTGACCTTGTTCCCGCCCTCGAGGAAGCGCACGACGTTGCGCTTCTTGGTCTCGTAGTCGTGGGTGTCGATCTTCGGTCGGAGCTTCTGCTCCTTGATCGTGGTGAGCTGCTGGTTGCGGCGGGACTCCCGGGCCTTCTGCGCGCTCTCGTACTTGAACTTGCCGTAGTCCATGAGCTTGCAGACAGGCGGACGGGCGGCGGCGGCGACCTCGACGAGGTCGAGCTCGGCCTCCTGCGCCAGCCGCAGGGCGTCCTCGATGCGCACGATGCCGACCTGTTCACCGTTCGGCCCGACCAGGCGGACCTCGGGAACGCGGATGCGGTCGTTGATGCGCGTCTCTGTGCTGATGGGGTCTCCTCGTGTCCGACGTCGTGGTGCGACGGAGCGGAGACCCGACGGACCTGCCGACGGGACGCGCGGCGGCGAGCCACGCGACGTCGGCGGACCGAGACCCGCGCACCAGGGGTGACGGGTGGGAGCCGGGCTCCACTTGATCGCCCTGACGCGAGGAAAACGCGCGACAGGGTGGTCGCACTCCGCAGGTTACCAGCACCGGACGCAGCGGCGGGAGCCGGTCAGGCGCGGCTCCCGGTGGCCGGGCGCGTGAGCGCCCGGGCCAGGTCGACGGCGGCGGCGTCGCCCAGCGCCGCACCCTCGGCGTGGAGCGGCGCGAACGCGGGCCCCAATGCCGCCCGGGCGGCCGCCGCGACCGCCTCGATCCGGGCCGAGTCCGCTCCGAAGATCGCCGTGGCCCGGGGGCTGACCGCGAGCGCGCCGAGCAGGGTCGCGACGTCGCGGTGCCGGCCGAGCCGGGACAGGGTCTCGATCAGGGCGCGCATCGCGATCCAGAGCTGGGTCCAGGCGCCGAAGGCGTGCCAGTGGTCGAGCAGGCTGCCGAAGGTGGACAGGGCGGCGGCCGGATCGGCGGTCGCGCGGGCCGCCGAGGTCAGGAGGGTGTGCCGGGCGATGCCGGCGAGGAACCAGAGGTCGGCCTCCTCGGCGACGGTCACGGCCTCGCGCAGGTACCGCGCCGCGTCCGGGTCGCCGCGCTCGGCGCGGCACTCCCCCTGGACGTAGGCGAGCAGTGCCCGTCCGGTCACCGACCCGGTGCGCGCCACGACCTCCTGCATCGCGGCCTCGTGGCGCCCGCTCTGCGCGTGCTCACCGGCGTACGCGGTGAGGTAGGTGAGGTCGGCGAGCGCGGCGAGGACCGTGTCGGGGTCGTCGGCGGCCCGGGCGAGCTCCAGGGCGACGTCGGCGTGCCGCCGGGCGCCGTCGAGGTCGCCGCGGAAGCTGAGCGTGTTCGCCAGGGCGTCGTGGGCGTCCCGCGCGGCCGTCGGGTCGCCGGTGCGGCCGGCGAGGGCGGCGGCGCGCCGCGCCTGGCGCTCCGCCGCGTCGAGGTCGCCGCGCTGCCACAGCGTGTGCGCGTGCTGACCGAGCAGGCGAGGGGCCAGGGGGTGCGCCGGGCCGTCGGTCGCGTGCGGTTCGAGCAGGCCGACCCGGCGGAGGGTCTCCTCCAGCAGCAGGACGAGGTCGGCCCGGCTGCGGAGGTAGCTCAGCTCCGCGATCGGCAGGGTGAGCCGCAGGAGCTCGTCCACCGGGCCGTTCTCGCAGAGCCACCGGTGCGCCCGGCGCAGGTCGGCCAGGTGGGCGTCGAACCGGCGGACGGCCCGGGCCTCCCCCGGGCCGCGGCGCCCGGCGGACACCTCGTCGGCCAGCCGCGTCGCCCACGCCGCGTGCCGCGCGCGCAGCTCCCCCGCCTCCGGGGCCGACGCGAGCCGCGACCGGCCGAACGCCCGCAGCGTCTCCAGCATCCCGAAACGCGCCGGCTCACCCGCCACCCGGACGACGAGCGACCGCTCGACGAGGTCCGGGAGCGCCGCGGCGTCACCGCAGACCGCGACGACGGCCGCGCGCTCGACCGGCCCGGCGAACACCGCCATCCGCGCGAACAGCGTCCGCTGGGCGTCGTCGAGGAGCCCGTACGACCAGGCGACGACGTCGCGCAGTGAGCGGTGCCGGGCCGCCGCGGTCCGGCGCCCGCCCCGCAGCACCCCGATCGGTCCGCCCTCGGGCGAGTCATCGGCGAGGGCGTCGAGCAGGCCGGGCAGCCCCAGCGACAGCGCGCGGGCGGCGGCCAGCTCCAGGGCCAGCGGCAGGCCG
>DASVUG010000307.1:0-4815 GCA_036387155.1 Pseudonocardia sp.
CGCGGGGCGGCGACCCGGATCCCGGGGACGACCCCGAGGATCGACAGGTCCCACATCCCGTTGTGCGACGGCCCGTCGTTGCCGGTGACGCCGGCCCGGTCCAGGACCAGCGTGAGGGCCTGCCGGTGCAGCGCGACGTCCATCAGGAGCTGGTCGAACGCCCGGTTGAGGAACGTCGAGTAGAGCGCCACGACGGGGTGCAGCCCGCCCGCGGCGAGCCCGGCGGCCGAGGTCAGCGCGTGCTGCTCGGCGATGCCGACGTCGAAGCACCGGTCCGGGAAGGCCTCGGCGAACGGCGCGAGCCCCGTGGGCCCCAGCATCGCGGCCGTGATCGCGACGACGTCCGGGCGGGCGTGGCCCAGCGCCACCATCTCCTCGGCGAAGACCGTCGTCCAGCCCACCGCCACCGGGCCCGTCGGCAGCCCCGTGTCCGGGTCGAAGGCGGCGGGGCTGTGCATCTGCTCGGCGACGTCGTTCTCCGCCGGCGGGTAGCCGCAGCCCTTGCGCGTCACCGCGTGCACGATCACCGGGCCGCCGAAGTTCCGCGCGCGGCGCAGCGCCGACTCCATGGCGGCGACGTCGTGCCCGTCGACCGGCCCGAAGTACTTGAGGCCGAGGTCGGCGAACAGCTCCTGCGGGCTCAGCGCGTCCTTGACCCCGGCCTTGACCGCGTGCAGCCCCGCGTAGAGGGGCCGCCCGACCACCGGCGTGGCGCGAAGCGCGTCCTTGCCGGCCTGCAGCACCCGCTCGTAGCCCGGCTGCAGGCGCAGCGAGGCCAGCCGGTCGGCCAGGCCGCCGATCGTCGGCGCGTAGGAGCGCCCGTTGTCGTTGACGACGACCACGACGTTGCGGTCGCGGCCGGCGGCGATGTTGTTCAGCGCCTCCCAGGCCATCCCGCCGGTGAGCGCGCCGTCGCCGATCACGGCGACCACGTGGCGGCGCTGCCCGGTGAGCGCGTAGGCGCGCGCCAGCCCGTCCGCCCAGGACAGCGACGTCGAGGCGTGGCTGTTCTCGACGTGGTCGTGCGCGCTCTCGGCGCGGCTCGGGTAGCCCGACGGGCCGCCGGTCTTCTTCAGCCGCTCCCACCCGTCCGTGCGGCCGGTGAGCAGCTTGTGCACGTAGGTCTGGTGGCCGGTGTCCCAGATCAGGGTGTCGTGCGGGGTGTCGAAGACCCGGTGCAGCGCGATCGTCAGCTCCACCACGCCGAGGTTCGGCCCGAGGTGCCCGCCGGTGCGCGCCACCGAGGCGACGAGGAACCGCCGGATCTCCCCCGCCAGCTCCGCGAGCTGGTCGGCGTCGAGCTCGCGCAGGTCGGCCGGGCCCCCGAGGCGTCGCAACAGGCTCACGGGCCCAGTCTACGGGCGGCCCCCGCCGCGGACCGGCGGCGGCGTGGGCACGGGGACCGCGCCGGGCGGCCGGAAACGCACGAGGTTGCGGCCCTCGCGCTTGGCGGCGTAGAGCGCGGCGTCCGCGGCCCCCAGCACCTGCTGCAGGGTGCTGGTCCGCGCCACGTGGAAGACCCCGCCGACGGAGATCGACAGGTTGCGGATGGTGAGCGGGCCGTCCGGGGTCGGCATGTCGACGGTCAGCCGCTCGACGCGCGCCCGGATGCGCTCCGCGACGGCCGCGAGCTGCTGGCGCCCGGAGCCGCTCATCTCGAGGTCGCGCACCAGGACCACGAACTCCTCGCCGCCGAAGCGGCCCACGATGTCCCCCTCGCGCACCTCGGCGCTCAGCGCCTCGGCCACGGCCACCAGGACCTGGTCGCCCGCGAGGTGCCCGTAGGTGTCGTTCACCGACTTGAAGTGGTCCAGGTCGAGGATGAGCACGCCGGCCGCGCCGCCCTGGCGCTGGGCGCGGTGCAGGGCCCGCTCGGCCTGCTCGTGCCAGGCGGCGGCGTTGAGCAGCCCGGTCTTGCCGTCCGTGGCGGCCCGGCGCTCGAGCTGGCGGGCGGTGTCGGCGCGGTGCAGCACCAGCAGCGGGACCAGCACGAGGACGACGAGCCACGGGTTGTGCGTCAGCGCGACGGCCGTGATCGCCCCGAGCGCCAGCGTCGCGACCTCCAGGACCAGGTCGTCGGGCTTGCCCAGCAGGTTGCGCAGCGGGGCCCGGCGGTCCGGGCCGGGCCCGGTCGACACCGGTTCGGCGTTCAGCGCGAGCACCAGGATGACCAGCGCGTTGTTCGTCACGGCGTAGGTCAGCACGGTGAGCACGAGCACACCGAGCCCGCGCACGCCGTCCAGCCAGCTGGCCGGGCCGCCGAGCACGGCGACGGCGGCGTGCGCCGCCTGGGCGGCGAGGACCACGGCGGCGGTGGTGTAGAGGTTGCGGTGCAGCACGCTGCTGCGCGCCGGGCGCCACACCCGCACCCACAGGTGCAGGTACACCGTGACGACGACGCCCGCGGCGAGCGGCGGGGGCAGCAGCAGGGCGGCGGCGAAGGTCCAGACCGAGCTGAGGTCGTAGTACGAGGTGTCCGAGACCCGCCGGCGGATCCGCTCCACCGTGCTGGCGATCTCGGTGTGCACGACGCCGAGCAGGGCCAGCCCGCCGGCCAGCGCGACGTCGGCCGACCGCGGGCTCAGGGTGGCGGCCTGCACACCGACCAGCGCGACGGCGAGGGCCTCGAACAGCACGATCGCCGCGATGACCCGGCCGGGCAGCCGCCACACCTCCCACCGGGTGACGCTCCACGGCCGCGGCTGCCCGGAAGGCGGTAGCCGATCGGGGGACGGCTTCACCTCGCAACTCCTCCTGACGCAGACTGGCCCGGCACCGGAGAGTAGCGGTCCCACCGCACGGGGTGATCTACCGGGACGGCCCAGGACGCCGGCGGCGGCCCGGCGGCGCGGTTGCCCATCCGGCGCCGGGTCATGCCGAACGACCGGGAGGAGCGCGATCGGCCGCATCCCCGCCGGGCCGGGCGCGTTCTCAACCGTGGGAGCGACGCCGACCCCGGGCGCCCCCGGAGGAGGACCGCATGCGCAACCGCGCCTGGTGACCCGCACGTCCCGCCGCGACCGGCGGCGCCGGTGCGACCGGCACGGCGCGTGGGCTCCCGCATCCGGACGTGACCCCCTGTGTCGTGGTCTGCGACGGCGACCCGCGAGGGCCGGACCGTTCTTGCATCTGCACGAACGTGTGAGCCCACCGTAGGCAGGCGTGCGCGGTAGGTCAGCGGAACACCGGGACCATCGCCCTGAACGGTTGTGCAGAGTCGGTGAACGGCGGCGCTCCGGACGAGGAGCGGTCGACGATCGGGGGCGGTCCCCCCACCGGCCCCCGACCGGCCCCGTCAACCGGGGACGGCGGCCCCGTGACCGGCGCGCTTCAGGGCGCCGCGCAGAGCCTCGGCGTGGGCGTCCTGCTCGGCGGCGTCGACCTCACGGGCCGCGTTCGCGAAGTCGAAGGCCCCCATCCCGGCCGCGGGGAAGACGTGCACGTGCAGGTGCGGCACCTCGAAGCCGGCGACCAGCAGGCCCACCCGCGGCGGCGCCCACACCGCGCGCACCGCGTCCCCGACCGCGTGCGCGACGGCGGTGACGCGCGCGAACAGCTCCGGGGACGCGTCCACCCACTGGTCGACCTCCTCGCGCGGGACGACGAGCGTGTGCCCGGGGGCGAGCGGGTTCACCGACAGGAAGGCGACGACCTGATCGTCGGACCAGACGAACCGGGCGGGGAGCTCGCCGGCGACGATCCGGCTGAACACGGTGGCCATGGCGCCGCAACCTAACGCCTCGACCCCCGTGCGCGGGTGGCGCGGAGCGGGGCGGCGCCCGTCGTCGGGGCCGTGGCCGACACCACCCGCGTGACGGGCCCCGGTAGCGTTTCCGGCGACGGGCCAGGGACACCCCGCACCGACCCCGACGATCCCTGGAGCCCGGCATGACCGCAGCCCTCACCGCTGCCCTGACGACACGGCCCCGGCCGGGAGAAGAGACGACGATGCGGCCCTGGCCGGGGAGCGCCTATCCCCTCGGCGCGAGCTACGACGGCGCCGGGACCAACTTCGCGATCTTCTCCGAGGTCGCCGAGCGGGTGGAGCTCTGCCTGTTCGACGACGCCGGCGCCGAGACGCGGGTCGAGCTGCGCGAGGTCGACGGCTTCGTCTGGCACGGCTACCTGCCCGCCGTCGAGCCGGGCCAGCGCTACGGCTTCCGCGTGCACGGCCCGTACGACCCCGCCGCGGGCCTGCGGTGCAACCCGAACAAGCTGCTGATCGACCCCTACGCGAAGGCCGTGGACGGCCCGGTGCAGTGGGACGAGGCCGTGTTCGGCTACCCCTTCGGCAGCCCGGACGACCGCAACGACACCGACTCCGCGCCCTACGTGCCCAAGAGCGTCGTCGTGAACCCGTTCTTCGACTGGGGCAGCGACCGCCACCCGCGCATCCCCTACCACGAGACCGTCATCTACGAGGCGCACGTCAGGGGCCTCACGATCACCCACCCGGACATCCCGGAGGAGCTGCGCGGCACCTACACCGGCCTCGCGCACCCGGTGATGATCGAACACCTCAAGAACCTGGGCGTGACGGCCGTCGAGCTCATGCCGGTGCACGAGTTCATCACCGACCACCACCTGCAGGAGAAGGGCCTCGCGAACTACTGGGGCTACAACACCATCGCCTTCCTGGCGCCGCACCACGCCTACGCCAGCCAGGGCGGCCGCCCGGGCCACCAGGTGCAGGAGTTCAAGGCGATGGTCCGCGAGCTGCACGACGCGGGCATCGAGGTGATCCTCGACGTGGTCTACAACCACACCGCCGAGGGCAACCACATGGGGCCCACGCTGTCGATGCGCGGCATCGAC
>DASVUG010000308.1:0-14687 GCA_036387155.1 Pseudonocardia sp.
GCTCGTCGACGAGCTGGTCCGCTGCGGGGTCACCGACGCCGTCCTGTGCCCCGGCTCCCGCAACGCCCCGCTCGCCTTCGCGCTGCACGCCGCCGACGCCGCGGGACGCCTGCGGCTGCACGTGCGGGTCGACGAGCGCACCGCCGGCTTCCTCGCCCTCGGGCTGGCGCTGCGGTCCGGGCGGCCGGTGCCGGTGGTGACGACGTCGGGTACCGCCGTGGCGAACCTGCACCCGGCCGTGCTGGAGGCCTCGCACGCCGGCGTGCCCCTGCTGGCGCTGACCGCCGACCGGCCGCCCCAGCTGGTCGGCACCGGTGCCAACCAGACCGTCGTCCAGCCGGCGATCTTCGGCTCCGCGGTGCGCCTGGCCCTGACGGGGGCGGTGGCCGGCGACCCGGAGCGGGACAACGGGCCGTGGCGGTCCGCCGTGGACCGGGCGGTCGCCGCCGCCCTCGGCCCGCCGCCCGGGCCGGTGCACCTCGACCTGCCCTTCGCCGAGCCCCTGGTGCCCGACGGGACGGGCGTCGCCCCGGCCGGGCGGCCCGGCGGCGCGGCCTGGACGGCGGTGGCCGCCCCCCGGCTGCAGGCTCCCCCGCTGTCGCTCGACCCGGCCGCGCCCACGCTGGTGGTCGCCGGGGCCGGGGCGCCGCGCGAGGTCCGCGACTGGGGGCTGCCCGTCGTCGCCGAGCCGGCCTCGGGGGTCTGGGACGCGGGCCTGCGCGCCGGGCCGTGGCTGCTCGGCGCCCTGCTCGACGGAACCGCGCCCGACGACCTGCTCCCCGCCCAGGTCGTGGTGGCCGGCCGTCCGACCCTGCACCGGCCCGTCCAACGCCTGCTCGCCGACCCGCGCGTGGCGGTGTCCGCCCTCGCCGACCCCGCCGGCCGGCCGTGGACCGACGTCGCCGGGACCGTCCGGGCCGTCGGCTCCGCACCCCGCTGGAGCCCGCCCGGCGAGTGGGTCGCGCGGTGGCACGACGCCGACGCCGCCGCCGCGAAGGCGCTCGACGCCGCGCTCGACGCCGCGCCCTCCGCGGACGGGGCCGCTCCCGGGGGCGTGCGCCTGGCGCGCGCGCTGGTCGACGCCCTGCCCGCCGGCGCGCTGCTGGTCGTCGGGTCGTCGAACCCGATCCGGGACGTCTCCCTCGGGGCGGTGCCCCGGGAGGACGTCGTCGTGCTCGCCAACCGCGGGGTCGCCGGGATCGACGGCACGGTCTCGACCGCCGTCGGCGCCGCACTGGCCCACGAGGGTCCCGCCTACGCGCTGCTCGGCGACCTCACGCTGCTGCACGACACCACCGGGCTGGTGATCGGCCCGGACGAGCCGCGGCCCGACCTGACGATCGTCGTGCTCAACGACGGGGGCGGCGGGATCTTCGGGCTGCTGGAGCAGGGCGCGCCGGAGCACGCGGCGTCGTTCGAGCGCGTGTTCGGCACGCCGCACACCGTCGACCTCGCGGCCCTGGCCGCGGCCACCGGCGTCGCCCACCGGTGCGTCGACGACCCCGCCGACCTCGCGGAGGCGCTGGCTCCACCGTCCGGGAACGGGGCCCCGGGCCTGCGGATGGTCGAGGTCCGCGCCGACCGGGCGGCCCTGCGCGCCGGCCACGCCGCCCTGCGCGCCGCGGTGCACGCCGCGGTGAGGATCGACTAGGGCGCGCCTCCTCAATTCACTACAGCTGTGGTAACCTCACTACACAGTCGATGTAGTGAAAGAGGAGACCTGCGATGGCCTGGTGGATGCTCGTTCCGGCCGCTCCGCTCGCCGCGGCCCTGGTCGCGTCCCTCGTGCGGAAGGCGCGGGGAGCCCCGCCGTCGGTCGAGCTGCGGGACCGGCTGGGCGTTCCGCCTCCGCTGTGGGCGGGCATCGGCGTGCTGGAGGGCTGCGCGGCCCTCGGCCTGGCCGTCGGTCCCACCCGTCCGGTGGTGGGCGGCGCCGCCGCGGCGGGGGTGGTCCTGCTGATGCTGGGGGCGATCGTCGCCCACCTCCGCGTCGGGCTGTCGGGCCGTCGGCTGCTGCCGCCGGCGACGCTGCTGGTCGTGGCCGCCGTTGCCGGCCTCGGCTTCGGCATCGCCGCCTGACACCGCGCCGAGCCGCGGCGCGGTTCTAGACGTCGCCGCCCAGCGCCTCGCGGATCGGCCGCAGCTTGGCCGCGGCCTCGCGGACCTCGGAGTCCGGGTCCGAGCCCGGCACGATCCCGCACCCGGCGAACAGGCGGGCGACGGGCCCGTCGAGCTGGGCGCAGCGCAGCGCGATGCCCAGCTCGCCGTCGCCGTCGGCGTCCATCCAGCCGACGGGGCCGGTGTACCGGCCGCGGTCCATGCCCTCCAGCTCGGCGATCAGGGCCAGCGCCGCGGCGCGCGGGGTGCCGCCGACCGCCGCGGTGGGGTGCACCGCCGCCACCAGCCGCAGCAGCGTCGCCGGGTCGTCGCGGTCCAGCTTGCCGTGCACGTCGGTGGACAGGTGCGAGACGTTGGGCAGCGTCAGCACGTCCGGCTCGGCCGGCACGTCCAGCTCGGCGCACAGCGGGCGCAGCGCCGACGCCAGGCTCTCGACGGCCAGCGCGTGCTCGCGGCGGTCCTTCTCCGACGCCAGCAGCCGGCGGGTCAGCGCCGCCGGGGCCACCGGGTCGACCGCGTCCGACCAGACCGTGCCGGCCAGCACCCGCGACGAGACCGTCGCCCCGCTGCGCCGCAGCAGCAGCTCGGGGGTGGCGCCGACCAGCCCGTCCACCGCGAACGACCAGCACGACGGGTAGCGGCGGGCGAGGCCGGCCAGCAGGGCGCGCGGGTCCAGGGCCGTGTCCGCGACGGCGCGCAGGTCGTGCGCCAGCACGACCTTGGCCGGCCCCCCGGCCCGCATCCGGCGCACGGCCTCGGCGACCGCGGCCCGGTAGTCGGCGACGGGGAGGTCCCCGTCGACGTAGCGCAGCGGGCCGGCGGGACGCACCGGGCGCACCCGCGCCACCGCCGCGCCGCCGGCGAACTCGGTCATCCACGTCCGGTCGCCGCTGCGCCCCACGACCACCCGCGGCACGACCACGACCGAGCCGGGCGAGGAGTCCGCGAAGGTGAAGCTCACGAAGGCGACGGGCCCGGTGCCCTCGCCGCCGACCTCGTCGTGCACGTCCAGCCCGGCCGCGAACGCCCGCCACCAGGCGTCGGCCTCGGCGAAACGACCCGGGCCGGTGGCCGTGAACCGGGCGACCTCGCCCCACCCGACCAGCCCCTCGCCGCCGCGCACCCAGCACAGCGGGCGCTCGTCCGGCAGCCGCTCGAGCAGGCCGCCCCCCGCCACCGGTCGGGTCCGCACCCGCAGACCGGGCGGCAACGGGGCGATCGTCACGCTTCCGAGAGTAGGGATCGACGGCCCGTGCTGCCCGTCCGAACCGGGCGGTTCGGCGTCCCCCTGTGACGGAGGTGACTCCCCGACGGCGGGGGGAGCCCGCACCCCCCGGGAGGCGCGCCGCCGTCAGCCGCGGGTCGGGCGGGCCGGGCGACCCCCGGGCGCGCACCTACACTCGGTGCCGTGACCGGCCCGGACAGCCCGCTGACCGAGCTGCGGGAGACGGTGGCCCCGGCGCTGCGGGCGGTGCGGCGCAACGCGGCCGGGATCGTGGTCGGCCTCGCGGTCGTCGCGACGGCCCTGGCGGCGCTGGCGCTGACCGGTGCCGCCGTCGACGACGCCGTGATCGACGCCGACCGTGGCGTCGCGACCGCGGAGGTGCTCGACGCCTCCTTCCACCGCACCCTGGTCCGCTTCCCGGAGGCCGACGGCCAGGCCGTGGTGCCCGAGCGCGGCGTGCAGTACCCGCGCGGGCTCTCCACCGGCGACACCGTCGTCGTCGAGTACGCCCGGTCGGACCCGGAGCAGGTCCGCGTCGCCGGGCGCAGCGTCGCGGACGGGATCCCGTCGGCGCTGCTCATGGTGGCCGGGGTGTGGGCGGTGCTCGGTCCGCTGGCCGTGTGGCTGCGCCGACGGGCCCGCCCGGCCTGACCGCCCGGCCCGACCGCCTCGCGGGCCGGACGGCCGGGCCGAGCGGGGATCAGGGCAGGACCTGGGCGAGGTTGCGGGTGGGCACGACGCTGGGCAGCTTCTCCATGGTGTTGATGCTGACGTGCGGCCACTTGATCCGGCCCGGGCCGCCGTCGAAGCGGGCGTGGAAGTCCAGCTGCACGATCTGCACGTACTGCAGCCGCAGCTTGTTCTCCCCGTTGTCGTCGGTCTCGGCCAGCTTCTGGATCCAGAACGTCGCCTTCATCTCCGACGCGTTGGCCTGCTTGACGATGAACGGGATGTTGTGGATCCCGCCGGTCGCGGTGGTGGTGTCGAACTCCAGCTGCACCGTCTCCACGATGTCGACGCCCTGGTTGGCGGCCTTCAGCAGCTCCGTGGGGTCCGTGGGGTCGAACAGCCCCTGGAACTTCGCGCGGTCGGGGTGGGCGCCGTCGGGGTGGAAGTGCCGGTAGGGGTCCAGCCAGCGGTTGTTCTCGTCCGCGAGGTCCTGGGCCACGCCGAGCGGCAGGGGGTTCACGGTGGGGATCGTCGGCGGCCCGGCGATCGTGGTCGACCGGCCGAGGGCGAGCGCGGCGTCGCCGTGCGGGATGGTGGCCAGCCGGGCGATGTTCGGCTCGTCGTCGGTGATCTGGTCGAGCATGTTGAGGAACAGACCCGGTTCGTGGTGGATCGCCAGCTGCGGGTCGCCCGCCATGCCGCTCTCCGGGAAGTCCTCGGCGACGATCTGGCTGATCCCCTGCTCGTAGTCCAGCGTCACGACGTGCTGGTCGCAGTCCGGGTTCGTGGACGGGACCGCGGGGCCGCCACCCCGGTTGGGCACGCCCCGGTCGACCACGAAGAAGTCGAGCCGCTCGTTGTACTGGTTGAGCAGCAGCCGGAACGGCGGGCCGGGCGCCCCCGGGAACGGCAGCGCGATCATGTTCCAGCCGCGGCCGGGCAGGGGGTCCGGCCCCGGCGGGTCCGTCTCCGACCGCACGTTGACCCACGACCCGGGCAGCAGCGCGAACGGGCCGAGCGTCGGATCACCGGTGACGGCCCGGGTGATCTGGCGGCCCTGGATCTTCACCTCGTTGAGCTGTTCGAAGGACAGGGTCTGGGTCACGGCACGCCCTTTCCGTGGGGCTTCGCGGTGGGGATGCCTTGAGGAGCGGTCGACCCGTCCGTCGGATACAACGGAACCCGTGACGACCCGCGCCGACCTCGACAAGGACCCGCACGACGTCGCGGCGATGTTCGACGGCGTCGCCCGCCGCTACGACCTCACCAACACCGTCCTCACCGCCGGCCAGGACCGCCGCTGGCGCGCGCTGACCCGCGCCGCGCTCGACCCGCGACCCGGCGAGCGGGTGCTCGACCTCGCCGCCGGCACGGCCGTGTCGACGACGGGGCTGGCCCGCTCGGGCGCCTGGTGCGTGGCCGCCGACTTCTCCCTCGGCATGCTGCGCGCCGGGCACGCCCGCGCCGTTCCGAAGGTCGCGGCGGACGCCCTGGCGCTGCCCTTCGCCGACGGCGCCTTCGACGCCGTGACCATCTCCTTCGGCCTGCGCAACGTGGCCGACGCCGACGCCGGGCTGCGCGAGCTGGCCCGGGTGACCCGCCCCGGCGGCCGGCTCGAGGTGTGCGAGTTCTCCACGCCGACCTGGGCGCCCTACCGCGCCGCCTACCACGACGTCGTCCTCGCCCGGGCGCTGCCGGCCGTCGCCCGCGCGGTGTCGAGCAACCCGGAGGCCTACCTCTACCTCGCCGAGTCGATCCGCGCCTGGCCCGACCAGCCCGCGCTGGCCCGCCGGATCGCGGCGGCCGGGTGGGCCGACGTCGCCTGGCGCGACCTCGCCGGCGGCGCCGTCGCCCTCCACCGCGCCGTCCGCCCGTAGGCGCCGCCCACCCGCAGGTTCCCGCCGTCGACGCCTTCCTTGCCGAAGAGCAGGCCGCGCAGGAAGCCGGGCGCGCAACTGTCGGTGCCGCCGCCTACACTCGTCCCAACGCTCGTGAATCCCTTCACAAGGGCTCCCACGAGGAGCCCGAACAAGGAGTCCCCCCTTGGTCGCCGATCCCACCACCGGCCGCCGCGCGGCGGGGGCCGACGCCGACGTCATCGTGGTCGGCGCCGGGCCCGCCGGCTCGACGGCCGCCACCTACCTCGCCCGCGCCGGGCTGGACGTCCTGCTGCTGGAGAAGGCGACGTTCCCGCGCCCGAAGGTCTGCGGCGACGGCTTCACCCCCCGCGGCATCAAGCAGATCATCGACCTCGGGATCGACTGCAGCGAGGAGAACGGCTGGCTGCACAACCGCGGCCTGCGCGTGCTCGGCGGCGGGGTGAGCCTGGAGCTGGAGTGGCCCACGCTCGCGAGCTTCCCGGACTACGGGGCCGTCCGCCCGCGGCAGGACTTCGACGAGCTGCTGGTCCGGCACGCGCAGTCCGCGGGCGCGCGGCTGCACGAGGACACCACGGTCGCCGAGGCCGTCACCGACGAGCGCACCGGCCGCGTGGTCGGCGTCACCGGGCACGTGGGGAAGGGCAAGGACAAGCGCCCCGTCTCCTTCCGCGCCCCGCTCACCGTGGCCTGCGACGGCGTGTCGGCGCGGCTCGCGCTGAGCCTGGGCATGGGCAAGCGGGACGACCGGCCGATGGGCGTCGCCGTCCGCCGCTACTACCGCAGCCCGCGCACCCACGACGACTACCTGGAGAGCCACCTGGAGCTGTGGGACCGGTCGGACCCGGCCCGCCCCAAGCTCCTGCCGGGCTACGGCTGGATCTTCGGGATGGGGGACGGCACGAGCAACGTCGGCCTCGGCATCCTGTCCACCAGCCGGGCCTACGGCTCCACGGACTACCGCGCCCTGCTCCGCAGCTGGCTGGACGGGACCCCGGAGGAGTGGGGCTTCCGCGAGGAGCACGCCGACGGCCCCGTGGGCGGCGCCGCGCTGCCGATGGGCTTCAACCGGACGCCGCACTACCGCCCCGGCCTGCTGCTGGTGGGCGACGCGGGCGGCATGGTGAACCCGTTCAACGGCGAGGGCATCGCCTACGCCATGGAGTCCGCGGCCATCGCGTCGCGCTGCGCGATCCAGGCGATGGCCCGCAAGGGCGCGGCCGCCGAGGCCGCGCTGGAGGGCTACCCGGTCGAGATGCGGCAGGCCCTCGGCGGCTACTACCGCATCGGCAACGTGTTCTCCCGCCTGATCGGCAACCCGACGGTCATGGGCCTCGCGACGCGGCACGGCCTGCCGCGGCGCACGCTGATGGCCTTCCTGCTCAAGCTCCTGGCCAACCTGTACGACCCGCGTGACGGCGCGGCGAGCGACCGGGTCATCACCGCGATGACGCGCCTCGCCCCCAGCGCCTGAGGACGTCCCGGGACCGCCGGGCGGAACGGCAGCACGGCACGACATGACGCACGAAGTAAGGCACGCCTGGCTCCGGCCGGGCGCGGACCGCGACCTAGGGTCGCGGCGCCGACACCGAACGGATGAGAAGGTGCACGATGGGCCCCTACCTGCCGCTGGTGCTGATGTTCGCCCTCGCGGCGGGCTTCGCGCTGTTCTCGGTGACGGCCGCCCCCTACATCGGCCCCCGTCGCTACAACCGCGCCAAGCTCGACGCCTACGAGTGCGGCATCGAGCCCTCGCCGCAGCCGGTGGTGGGCGGCGGCCGCATGCCGGTCGCCTACTACCTCACGGCCATGCTGTTCATCCTGTTCGACATCGAGATGGTGTTCCTCTACCCCTTCGCGGTCAGCGCTAACGCTCTGGGTGTGTTCGGGCTCGTCGAGATCGTGCTGTTCATCGTGACCGTCGGCTTCGCCTACATGTACGTGTGGCGGCGCGGCGGGCTGGACTGGAACTGAGGCTGGAACAGGAGATCTGGGGCAATGGGACTGGAAGAGCACCTTCCCAGCGGCGTCCTGCTGACCAGCGTCGAGAAGCTGGTCAACTGGACGCGCAAGTCGTCGCTGTGGCCGGCCACGTTCGGCCTGGCCTGCTGCGCGATCGAGATGATGACGACCGGCGCTCCGCGCTACGACCTGGCGCGCTTCGGCATGGAGGTCTTCCGGGCCTCCCCCCGCCAGGCGGACCTGATGATCGTCGCGGGCCGGGTGAGCAACAAGATGGCCCCGGTGCTGCGCCAGATCTACGACCAGATGCCCGAGCCCCGCTGGGTGCTGGCGATGGGCGTGTGCGCCAGCTCCGGCGGCATGTTCAACAACTACGCGATCGTCCAGGGCGTGGACCACGTCGTCCCCGTCGACATGTACCTCCCGGGCTGCCCGCCGCGGCCGGAGATGCTGATGGACGCCATCCTCAAGATCCACGCGAAGATCATGGACGAGCCGCTGGGCAGCAAGCGGGCCGCCGAGCTCGCCGCGTCCGGGCACCGCACCGAGCTCGTGCCGTCGTCGATCCGGTTCGCCCCGAAGGACAAGCGCCACGAGCGGGAGAACGTCGTCGGCGCCCCGGTGCAGCTGCGGGCCGCCCCGGACGAGGCGCGGTCCCTGCAGGCCGCGGACACCCGGCACGACGAGGGAGTGCGATGAGCGAGGAGCGGTCCACGACGGACGGGCGCCCCGCGGCGCCGTCCGACGACACCCCCGGCACCCCGGGCACCAGCAAGGAGTCCGCCGAGCGCACCGGCGGCCCGCACTCGTCGTCGCAGGAGAGCGGCGGCGACGCCGCAGCGACCGGGACGCGCCCGGGGGCGAGCGGCGAGGTCGAGCAGGCCGCGGACCCGATCGGGTCGGAGGCGAGCCCCGAGGGCGGCACCCGGCTGGCCCCGTCCCACGCCCGCCAGGGCATGTTCGGCGTCCGCGACTCCGGCGACACCTCCGGCTTCGGCGGGCTGCGCCTGCCCGGCTACGCCCCCGCGCCGGCCGAGCGGCCCTTCGGCGGCTGGTTCGACGCCTTCGTGGACGAGCTGGGCGCGGCGCTGGCCGAGCGCGGGATCCCGGGGGCGATCGAGCAGGTCACCATCGACCGCGGCGAGATCACCTTCTACGTCGCCCGCGAGCGGCTGGTGGAGCTGTGCCGCACGCTGCGCGACGACGAGGCGCTGCGCTTCGAGATGTGCGCGTCGGTGTCGGGCGTGGACTACGGCGTGGACGTCGTGCACCGGCTCCACGTGGTCTACCACCTGCTGTCGATGACCTACCGGCGCCGGATCCGGCTGGAGGTCGCCGTCGACATCGACGACGCGCACGTCCCCAGCATCGTCGAGATCTATCCCACGGCGGACTGGCACGAGCGCGAGGCCTACGACATGTTCGGCGTCGTCTTCGACGGCCACCCCGCGCTGACGCGGATCCTCATGCCCGACGACTGGGACGGCCACCCCCAGCGCAAGGACTACCCCCTCGGCGGCATCCCCGTCGAGTACAAGGGCGCCCAGATTCCTCCACCGGACCAGAGGAGGGCCTACTCATGACAGAGATCCGCGACGACGCCCCGGCCACGGGCAGCTCCGCCGCCCCGATCGACCCGGCCCAGGAGCGCCTGACGACCGAGGGCCCGGTCTACACCGTCACCGGCGGCGACTGGGACACCCTGCTCGAGAGCGTCGAGGGCGCCGAGCACGACGAGCGCATCGTCATCAACATGGGCCCCCAGCACCCGTCCACGCACGGCGTGCTGCGGCTCGTGCTGGAGCTGGAGGGCGAGACGGTCGCCCAGGCCCGCTCGGTGATCGGCTACCTGCACACCGGCATCGAGAAGAACTGCGAGTACCGCAACTGGACCCAGGGCGTCACCTTCGTGACGCGCATGGACTACCTCTCGCCGCTGTTCAACGAGACCGCGTACTGCCTGGGCGTGGAGAAGCTCCTGGGCGTCGAGGCCCCGCGCCGGGCGCAGGTCGCCCGGGTGCTGCTCATGGAGCTGAACCGCATCGGTTCGCACCTGGTCTGCCTGGCCACCGGTGGCATGGAGCTGGGCGCGCTGACGGGCATGACGGCCGGGTTCCGCGAGCGCGAGGAGGTGCTCCACCTGCTGGAGTTCCTCACCGGCCTGCGCATGAACCACGCCTTCATCCGCCCCGGCGGGCTGGCGCAGGACTTCCCCGAGGGCTGGGCCGAGAAGGTCACGGACCTCGTGAAGGTCATGCGCGCGCGGCTGCCGGACTACGACAAGCTCCTCACCGGCCAGCCGATCTGGCGCAACCGGCTCGAGGGCGTGGGCTACCTGCCGCTGGACGGCTGCCTGGCGCTGGGCGCCACCGGCCCGATCCTGCGCAGCGCCGGCCTGCCGTGGGACCTGCGCAAGATCACGCCCTACTGCGGCTACGAGGAGTACGACTTCGAGGTGCCGACGGCGACGGAGGCGGACTGCTTCGCCCGCTACCGGCTGCGCGTCGCGGAGATGCACGAGTCGCTCAAGATCGTCGAGCAGGCCGTGGCGAAGATGGAGCCCGGCCCCGTCATGGTGGAAGACCGCAAGATCGCCTGGCCGGCACAGCTGTCGGTCGGCAGCGACGGCCTGGGCAACTCCCTCGAGCACGTCCGCAAGATCATGGGCCAGTCGATGGAGTCGCTGATCCACCACTTCAAGCTGGTCACCGAGGGCTTCCGGGTCCCGCCGGGCCAGGTGTACTCCACCGTCGAGTCGCCCCGCGGCGAGCTGGGCTACCACCTCGTGTCCGACGGCGGCACCCGCCCGGTGCGGGTCCACGTCCGGGACCCCAGCTTCGTGAACCTGCAGACGATGCCGGCGATGAGCGAGGGCGGCATGGTGGCCGACGTCATCGCCGCCGTCGCGAGCATCGACCCGGTCATGGGAGGTGTGGACCGGTGACCACCCCCGAGGGGCAGCCGGAGGCCCGGCCGGACGGTCCGGGGGCGAACGGCTTCGGGAACCACGGGGCCGGGGCGGAGTGGGAGCCGGTCGCCGACGAGCAGTCCCCGCTGACGCCCGTCTTCGACGAGCTCACGCGGCAGCGCACCGCGGAGATCATCGCGCGGTACCCGCAGAGCCGGTCGGCGCTGCTCCCGCTGCTGCACCTGGTGCAGTCGGTCGAGGGCTGCGTCAGCCAGGACGGCATCCGCTACTGCGCCGAGGTGCTGGAGCTGACGACCGCCGAGGTGTCGGCGGTCGCGACGTTCTACACCATGTACAAGCGCGAGCCCTGCGGTGAGCACCTGGTCAGCGTGTGCACGAACACCCTGTGCGCGGCGCTGGGCGGCGACGACATCTACGCGCGGCTCTCGGCGAAGCTCGGGGTCGGCCACGACGAGACGGCCGGCGAGCCCGGCACGCCCGGGTCGATAACTCTCGAGCACGCCGAGTGCCTGGCCGCCTGCGACCTGGCACCGGTGATCCAGGTGAACTACGAGTACTTCGACAACCAGACCGTCGGGTCGGCCGAGGAGCTCGTCGACGCGCTGCGGCGCGGCGAGCGGCCGACGCCCACCCGCGGCGCCCCCCTGACGGACCTGCGGACCGTCGAGCTGGAGCTGGCCGGCTTCGTCCGCGAGCTGTCCGGTGTCCACGCCAACTCGGCTGTCAGCGCGAACTCGGCGTCCGCCGAGACGCTGCGCGGCGTGCGGCTGGCGGGCGAGCGCGGGTGGACCGCACCCGCGCTGCCCGACGAGCCGCCCGCCCTCCCGGACCTGCCGGAGAAGAAGTAGAGATGACGACTGCACCCACTGCCGGGACGGGCCCGGAGGCGACCACCCCCGATCCGATCACCCCGGTGCTCACCCGGCGCTGGCTCTCGCCGCGCGCCTGGGACATCGACGTCTACGAGCAGCTGGAGGGCTACCGCGCCCTGCGGCACGCCCTGACCGGCCACCCGGACCAGCTGATCGAGCTGGTCAAGGCCTCGGGCCTGCGCGGCCGCGGCGGCGCCGGCTTCCCGACGGGCATGAAGTGGGGCTTCATCCCGCAGGCGAAGCCGGGGGAGCCGGCCACGGGGCCCGGGGCGAAGCCGAAGTACCTGGTCATCAACGGCGACGAGAGCGAGCCGGGGACCTGCAAGGACATCCCCACGATGATGGCGGACCCGCACTCCCTCGTGGAGGGCGCCATCATCACCAGCTACGCGATCCGCGCGCACTTCTGCGTGATCTACATCCGCGGTGAGGCGCTGCACCCGCTGCGGCGGGTCCGCCACGCCGTCGAGCAGGCGTACGCCCGGGGCTACCTGGGCCGGGACATCCTCGGCTCCGGGTTCGACCTGGACGTCGTCGTGCACGCCGGCGCGGGCGCCTACATCTGCGGCGAGGAGACGGCGCTGCTCGACTCGCTCGAGGGCCGCCGCGGCCAGCCGCGCCTCAAGCCGCCGTTCCCGGCCACCTCCGGGCTCTACGCCTCGCCGACGGTGGTGAACAACGTCGAGACGATCGCGTCGGTCCCGGCCCTCGTGCAGGGCGGCAGCGCCTGGTTCCGGTCGATGGGCCGGGAGAAGTCGCCGGGCCCGAAGATCTACTCGCTGTCCGGGCACGTGGAGCGCCCGGGCCAGTACGAGGCCCCGCTGGGCGTCACGCTGCGCGAGCTGCTGGAGCTGGCCGGCGGCATGAAGGACGGCATCCCGCTGAAGTTCTGGACGCCCGGCGGGTCGTCCACCCCGCTGTTCACCGCCGAGCACCTCGACGTGCCGCTGGACTTCGAGGGCGTCTCCGGCGCCGGGTCGATGCTCGGCACGACGGCGCTGCAGATCTTCAACGAGACCGTCTCGGTGCCGTGGGCGGTCATGAAGTGGACGCAGTTCTACAAGCACGAGAGCTGCGGCAAGTGCACCCCGTGCCGGGAGGGCACGTACTGGCTCGTCCAGATCCTGGAGCGGATGCTGGACGGCCGGGGCACCGAGGGTGACGTCGAGACGCTGCTCGACGTCTGCGACAACATCCTGGGCCGCTCGTTCTGCGCGCTCGGGGACGGGGCCACCAGCCCGATCACCAGCGGCATCAAGTACTTCCGGCAGGAGTTCCTGGACCTGATCGCCGCGCAACCCGCGGTGGCGCGCCCGGACCAGCTGCCCGAACTGGCGGGAGCCGCCCGATGACGATCGCCCCCGAGCGGAAGCCCGAGGCCGGGCCGGAGAAGCCTCCGGTCCCCGAGGGCCACGTCCGCCTGACCATCGACGGGCAGGAGGTGGACGCGCCCAAGGGCGAGCTGCTCATCCGCACCTGCGAGCGCCTCGGCATCATCGTCCCGCGGTTCTGCGACCACCCCCTGCTCGACCCGGCCGGCGCCTGCCGCCAGTGCCTGGTCGAGGTGGAGATGGGCGGGCGCCCGATGCCCAAGCCGCAGGCCAGCTGCACGATGACGGTCGCCGACGGCATGGTCGTCAAGACCCAGCACTCCTCGCCCGTGGCCCGGAAGGCGCAGGAGGGGGTCATGGAGCTGCTGCTCATCAACCACCCCCTGGACTGCCCCATCTGTGACAAGGGCGGCGAGTGCCCGCTGCAGAACCAGGCGATGAGCACGGGGCGGGCGGACTCGCGCTTCGTCGACGAGAAGCGGACGTTCCCGAAGCCGCTGCCGATCTCGACGCAGGTGCTGCTCGACCGCGAGCGCTGCGTGCTCTGCCAGCGCTGCACCCGGTTCTCCGAGCAGATCGCCGGCGACCCGTTCATCGACCTGCTCGAGCGCGGCGCGCAGCAGCAGGTCGGCGTGGCCCAGGACAAGCCCTTCCAGTCCTACTTCTCCGGCAACACCATCCAGATCTGCCCGGTCGGCGCGCTGACCAGCGCCGCGTACCGGTTCCGCTCGCGCCCGTTCGACCTGGTGTCCACCGCGGGCGTCTGCGAGCACTGCGCGTGCGGCAGCGCGCTGCGCGTGGACTCGCGCCGCGGCACCGTCATGCGGCGCCTCGCCGGGAACGACCCCGAGGTCAACGAGGAGTGGATCGACGACAAGAGCCGCTTCGCGTTCCGCTACCTCACCTCGAAGGGCCGGATCACGCGGCCGATGGTGCGGCGCGACGGCGTCCTGCGGGAGACGTCGTGGACCGACGCCCTGCAGGTCGCCGCCGAGGGGCTCCTGGCTGCGCGCGAGGGCGGTATCGGGGTGCTGGCCGGCGGCCGGCTCACCGTCGAGGACGCCTACGCCTACGCCAAGTTCGCCCGCGTCGCCGCCGGCACGAACGACGTCGACTTCCGGGCCCGCCCGCACGCGCCCGAGGAGCTGGACTTCCTCGCCGCGCACGTGGTCGGACGGGGTCCTGCACACCTGAGCTACGGCGCGCTGGAGGCGGCGCCCGCCGTGCTGTGCGTGGCGCTGGAGCCCGAGGAGGAGGCGCCGATGGTGTACCTGCGCCTCCGCAAGGCCGCGCAGAAGCACGGGCAGAAGGTCTTCCACCTCGGTCAGTGGACGACGCCCAGCGTGCAGCGCACCGCCGTCGAGCAGGGCTCGACCGAGCCGGCCGCGCGGGACGGGCTGGTCCGGGCGGTGCCGGGGGCGGAGGCGGCGCTGCTCGCGGACCTGGCCCACGTCGCGCCGCACGTCGTCGAGGCGCTGAGCGCCGGTGGCGTCGTCCTCGTCGGCGAGCGCGCCGCCGAGGTGCCCGGGCTCTACGGCGCGGTCGCGCCGCTGGCGGAGCGCACCGGCGCGACCGTCGGCTGGGTGCCGCGGCGCGCGGGCGACCGCGGGGCGCTGGACGCCGGCGCGGAGCCCACCCTGCTGCCCGGCGGCCGGTCGGAGACCGACGCGACCGCCCGCGCCGAGGTCGAGCGGGCCTGGGGGC
>DASVUG010000309.1:0-3010 GCA_036387155.1 Pseudonocardia sp.
GGCGGCGTCGAGCACGCGCAGCGCGTGCGGGGTCGCCCCGGCCAGCCCGCCGAGGTGGCCGCGGCTGGCCATCGAGCGGATGAACACGCCGTCGTCGGTGGCGTGCTCGCCCATGCGGACGCGGTCGCCGAGCAGCGCGCCGCCCGAGAAGGGCGACGAGGGGTCGACGGCGAGCACCCCGACGCGGCGGCCGCGGCCGCGCAGGGCCGCGACGAGCGCCGAGGTGGCGGTCGACTTGCCCACCCCGGGCGGCCCGGTCAGCCCCACGACGTGCGCCCGCCCGACGTGCGGCGCGAGGGCGGCCGTCACCGCCCGCCCCGTCGCGCTCCCGACCGCCCCGCCCGCCCCGGCCTCCCCGAGCGAGATCAGCCGGGCGACGGCCCGGTGCTCGCCCCGCCGGGCCCGCGCCACGAGGTCGGCGACGTCCACCTCCCGGCCCACGCCCAGCGACCCTACCGGCGGCGCCGCCCGTACCCCGCGTCCGCGCGAGTCGGCATGTCCTGGCCCACGAATGTCGTGCGACCCGTCGGGCGGTGTACCGCAACGTGACATTCGCGCGCCGGTTCGTGCCGACTCGCGCGCCGGTTCGTGCCGACTCGCGGGGTGAGCGGGCGCACAGCGGGGCGGGCGGCGCCGCGTTTACAGTCCGGGCATGTCGACCCCGCCGCCGACCCCACCGGCCCTTCCGACGTCGCTGGTCACCGCGGTCGACCACGTCGGGATCGCCGTGCCCGACCTGGACGCGGCGGTCGCCTGGTACGCCGAGACGTTCGGGCTGCACGTCACGCACTCGGAGACGAACGAGGAGCAGGGCGTCCGCGAGGCGATGCTCGCCGCACCCGGCGACCGCGGCGCGGCCGTCCAGCTGCTGGCCCCCCTGCGGCCCGACTCCCCCATCGGGCGCTTCCTCGACCGCAACGGGCCCGGCGTCCAGCAGGTCGCCTACCGCGTCGTCGACGTCGAGGCCGCCTCCGCCGCCCTGCGCGCCCGCGGCATGCGGCTGCTCTACGACACCCCCCGGCGCGGCACCGCCGGCTCGCGGATCAACTTCGTGCACCCCCGCGACGCGGGCGGGGTGCTCGTCGAGCTCGTGCAGCCCGCGGCGGAGGGGACCGCCGGGCAATAGGCGGTGGCATGGCTCACAGTCCGGGCGGGGACCCGGGCGCCGTACCACCCCCCGGTTACGATCCCGATCATCGGCTCGGTTTGTCAAGCAACCTGGCCGCGAGCCAACGGAGGCCAGCCGTGCAGGAGATCCTCGACGCCGTCCTCGCCGGGCACCACGACGCCCTGGCCGCGCTCGACGTCCCCGACCACTACCGCGCGGTGACGGTCCACGCCGACGAGGTCGCGATGTTCGAGGGCATCCCGTCGCGGGAGAAGGACCCGCGCAAGAGCCTGCACGTCGAGGACGTGGCCACCCCGGAGCTGGGGCCGGGCGAGGCGATCGTGGCGGTGATGGCCAGCGCCATCAACTACAACACGGTCTGGACCTCGATCTTCGAGCCGGTGGCGACCTTCGGCTTCCTCCGGCGCTACGGGCGGCTCTCGCCGCTGGCCAAGCGGCACGACCTGCCCTACCACGTCGTCGGCTCGGACCTCGCCGGCGTCGTCCTGCGCACGGGGCCGGGGGTCAACGCCTGGAAGCCGGGCGACCGCGTCGTCGCGCACTGCCTGTCCGTCGAGCTGGAGAGCCCGGACGGGCACGCCGACACGATGATGGACCCCGAGCAGCGCATCTGGGGCTTCGAGACCAACTTCGGCGGCCTGGCCGAGCTGGCGCTGGTCAAGTCCAACCAGCTCATGCCCATGCCGGCCCACCTGACGTGGGAGGAGGCCGCGAGCCCGGGGCTGGTCAACTCGACGGCGTACCGCCAGCTCGTCTCCCGCAACGGCGCCGGGATGAAGCAGGGCGACGTGGTGCTGATCTGGGGCGCGTCCGGCGGCCTGGGCTCCTACGCCACACAGTTCGCGCTCAACGGCGGCGCCACGCCGGTCTGCGTGGTGTCGTCCCCCGAGAAGGCGGAGCTCGTGCGCCGCATGGGCGCCGAGTGCGTCATCGACCGCAGCGCCGAGGGGTACCGCTTCTGGCGCGACGAGCAGACCCAGGACCCGCGCGAGTGGAAGCGCTTCGGCGCGCGGATCCGGGAGCTGACCGGCGGCGACGACCCCGACATCGTCTTCGAGCACCCGGGCCGGGAGACCTTCGGCGCCAGCGTCTACGTCACGCGCAAGGGCGGCACCATCGTGACCTGCGCGTCCACCAGCGGGTTCATGCACCAGTTCGACAACCGCTACCTGTGGATGAACCTCAAGCGGATCGTCGGGTCGCACTTCGCCAACTACCGCGAGGCGTGGGAGGCCAACCGGCTCATCGCCAAGGGCCTCATCCACCCCACCGTGAGCAAGGTCTACCCCCTGGACGAGACCGGCCAGGCCGCGCTGGACGTGCACACCAACGCCCACCAGGGCAAGGTCGGGGTCCTCGCGCTCGCGCCGCGGGAGGGCCTGGGCGTCGTGGACCACGAGCGCCGCGCGCGCCACCTCGATCAGATCAACCGCTTCCGCGGCGTTTAGGACGCGGCCCAGCCGGGTGGGCCGGGTGACGGGTCCCGCTCGACCCCGCCCGGGCCCCGGGTGGCCGGTACGGTGACACCCATGTCGGCTGACCCCGTCGCACCCCCGTCCGGCGGCGTCTTCGCGGTCGGGCGGCGGGGCTACGACCCGCAGCAGGTCGACGCGCACCTGCGCCGCGTGGACGCCGAGATCCGCATCCTCGTCGCGGACCGGGACGCCGCGGTCGACCAGGCCGCGCAGCTCGGCCGCGAGCTGGACGAGGCCCGGCAGCGGGCGGACCGGCTGCGGGCCCAGGTGCGCACGATGGCGTCGCGTCCCTCGGACGTGCAGGGCATGAGCGAGCGCATGCGGACGATGCTCCGACTCGCCGAGGACGAGGTCGCGGACATGCTGCGGCGCGCGGACGCCGAGGTCGAGCGCCGGCTGGGCGAGG
>DASVUG010000310.1:0-3229 GCA_036387155.1 Pseudonocardia sp.
GCCAGCGACGTGTCCTTGACCAGCGAGATCAGCGTGTTCGACAGCGGCGGGACGGCCGTGCGCGCGGCCTGCGGCAGGATGATCCGCCGCAGCGTCGTCGCGTAGCCCATGCCGATCGTCTCCGCCGCCTCCCACTGGCCCCGCGGGATGCTCAGGATCGCGCCCCGGACGACCTCGGCCGCGTAGCCGCCCACGTTCAGGCTGAACGCGATCACCGCCGACGGGAAGGGGTCGATCGTGAGGCCGAGCCCCGGCAGCGCGTAGAAGACGATGAACAGCTGCACCAGCAGCGGCGTGCCGCGGATGACCGAGATGTAGGCCCGGGCCGCCATCGCGAGCGGCCGGATGCGGGACATGCGCGCGAGCGCGACGAACAGCGCGATCACCAGACCGACGGCGAAGCTGATCGCGGTGAGCGGGATCGTCTTCTCGACGGTCGCCACGAGCATCGGCCACAGGTTGCGGAGGACGAGCTCGCGGGTGGCCGGGTCCATCCCGGTCAGGCCCGGCTGACGTCGGAGCCGAAGTACTTCTCGGAGATCGTCTTCAGGGTCCCGTCCGCGCGCAGCTCGTCGAGCGCCCGGTTCACGTCCGCGATCAGCCCGCTGTCCTTGCGCGCGGCGAACGCCTGCTCGCTCGTGTCCCCGGTCCGGGCGGCGACCTTGACCGACGCGTCGTTCTTGGCGCGCTGGTAGTCGCCGACGGCGAGCGTGTCGTTGACGGTGGCGTCGACGCGGCGGTCCTTGAGCAGCTGGATCGCCTGGACGAAGCCCTCCACGGCCTCCACGTTCGCCCCCGCGTCGCGGGCGACGGTGGCCCAGTTGCTGGTGGACGACTGGGCCGTCGTCTTGCCCTTGAGGTCGGCGAGGCTCGTGATCGAGGTGTCGTCGGCGCGGGTGACGATCACGCCCTCGGAGACGGTGTACGGCTGCGACAGGTCGTACTTGGCCCGGCGCTCGTCGTTGATCGTCACCTGGTTCGCGACGAGGTCGAACCGCTTCGCCTCCAGGCCCGCGAAGATCGAGTCGAAGGGCGTCTGGACGAACTCGACCTTCTTGCCGAGCTTGCCGGCGACGGCGGTGACGACCTCGATGTCGTAGCCGGTGAGCGTGCCGTCGGGGCCCTGGAAGCTGAACGGGCTGTAGGTGCCCTCGGTGCCGACGCGCAGGGTGTCCGCGGCGGCGCCCCCGCCGCCGCAGCCGGCGAGGGCGGCGGCCGCCAGCAGGGCGGCGACCAGGGCGAGGAGGGTGCGGCGCAGGGCGGTGACGGACACGGTGTGTCTCCGGTTCGGGAGGGGGTGGACGCAGGACGCGCGGCCGCGCGACGGCCGCCCCCGGAACGGGCGGGGCCGTCACACGGCCGGCCGACACCGCTCGTCGAACCGGTCGCCCCGACGGCTCGGCCAGAAGGGCTCGAGCAGGGTCCGGAGCACGCGATCATCAAACCGCGCGGTGACGGCGCGGGCAACCCCGCCGGGACGCGCCCCGGCCGGGTGAGCGGGCCGGCTCAGCTGCCCTGGTGGTCGTCGGAGTCCGGGGGCACCGTGCCGGCGTTGCGGGCGATGACCCGCTCGGCGTACTCGGCCACGCACCGGGTCGAGTCGCTGTAGTTCTCGGCCGACCAGCCCGGGAACGCCGCCCGCAGGTCGCGGCGGATCTCCGGGTCGTCCGCCGGGAGGTCCGGCTGGTTCCGCGCCACCGCCCTGTTGCCGACGTCGAGCAGCCGCTGCGCGTCGGTGTCCGCGAGCGGTACCGCGTGCGAGCGGACCTCGTCGAGCAGCGAGCGGGCGTCGATCCCGAACGGCGGCTGGTCCGGGTCCGGACCGTCGGGGGGCACCACCGCGCCCGGTGCCTTCGCCGCCTCGGGCGGGACGACCTGCGTGTCCACGGACGCGCCGGGAGGCGCCGGTGCGGGGTCGGCGGGCCACAGGAACGCCAGGGACGCCACCAGGCCGAGCAGGACGGCGGCGAGGCCGGCGACCAGCGCGACGGTTCGGAACCGCATGCCGCTGACCCGGTCGGCGAACGTGCGCGGGGGACGAGGGGGAGCTGTCGTCATGCCGTTCGGGTTGCCCACGGCAGTGCCGGACCACGCATGACCAGCATGATCGAGTGCGACGGGCTCGGGCCGCGGCTCACGTGCCGGTGCCGAGCGCGGCCGCCGTCGCGTCGTCCCCGGACTCGTGCCCCGCCGTCCGTACTACCGTGCGCCCATGCGCGTGTTGATCACCGGCGGGGCCGGGTTCGTCGGGTCGCACATCGCCGACCTGCTCGTCGACGCCGGACACGAGCCGGTGCTGCTCGACGCGCTGCTGCCGCAGGCCCATGGCGCCGCTCCGCCGGACCTGCGGCACGAGCTGGTCCACGGCGACGTCCGGGACGCCGGCGCGCTGGCCCGCTTGCTGCCCGGCGTCGACGCGGTGTGCCACCAGGCCGCGATGGTGGGCCACGGCGTCGACCCGGCCGACGCGCCGGACTACGCCGCGCACAACGACCTCGGGACGGCGGTGCTCCTCGCCGCGATGCACGCCGCCGGGGTGCGCCGGCTGGTGCTGGCGAGCTCGATGGTGGTCTACGGCGAGGGGCGCTACGACTGCCCGGTGCACGGCGCCGTCCGACCCGGACCGCGGGCGCAGACCGACCTGGACGCCGGGCGCTTCGAGCCGCGCTGCCCGCGGTGCGGCGCCGACCTGGTACCCGGGCTCGTCGACGAGGACGCCCCGTTCGACCCGCGCAGCACCTACGCGGCCACCAAGGCCGCGCAGGAGTACCTGGCCGCGGCGTGGGCGCGTCAGACCGGCGGCACGGTGTGGGCGCTGCGTTACCACAACGTCTACGGGCCGCGGATGCCCCGCGACACCCCGTACGCCGGCGTCGCGTCGCTGTTCCGCTCCGCCCTGGAGCGCGGGGAGGCGCCGCGCGTGCTGGAGGACGGGCGGCAGCGCCGCGACTTCGTGCACGTCACGGACGTGGCCGCGGCGAACGTGCTGGCCCTGACGGCGGAGCCGCCCGGACCCGGGCTCACCGCCGTCAACGTCTGCTCCGGCGAACCGCGCACGATCGCCGAGCGGGCCGGGCAGCTCGCCGCCGCGAGCGCCCCGGCCAGGTCGGCGATCGTGTGCGGTGCCCCGGAGCAGACGTTGACGGCCGTGAGGCCGGGCGCGGGCGGGTCGGTCGTCAACGCCAGCACGTTCGCCGCGGCGACGTCGGTGACGTGCACGAAGTCCCGG
>DASVUG010000311.1:0-2758 GCA_036387155.1 Pseudonocardia sp.
CGACGTCGCGGCGTTCCTCGGCGCCGAGGGGGGCGACGGGCGGCTCAAGGCCGAGCGCGCGCTGCTGGCCACCGCGCTGGACGACCTGCGCGCCATGATCGACGTGCTCACCGGGCACGTCGAGGCCGCAGCCGAGGAGCCCGCCCGGATCCACCGCGCCGCCGCGCACAGCGTCCGGCTGCTGATGGCGCTGGGCGAGCTGCTCGTCGGCTGGCTCCTGCTCCGCCGCGCCCGGGTCGCCCTCGCGGTCCTGGACGCCGCACCCGAGGCGTCCGGCGCGGCCCGCACGGCTGCGGACCGCGCCTTCTACGAGGGCAAGGTCGGCGTCGCCCGCTTCTTCGCGGCCACGCGCCTGCCGCTGCTCAGCGCGGAGCGGGCGGTCGTCGAGGCCGCCGACGACCACCTCATGGAGCTGGACGAGGCGGCGTTCTGAGGGCGCGCCCCCGCGATCAGCTGTTGATGTAGGACGCGAGCTGCTCGCGCTCGTTCTCCAGCTGGTCGATGCGGGCCTTGACCAGGTCGCCGATGCTGACGATGCCGACCAGCCCGCCGGCGTCGCACACCGGCAGGTGCCGGATGCGGCGCTCGGTCATGACCCGCGCCAGGTCCGCCGCCCGGTCCTGCGGGGAGCAGGTGACGACGTCCACGGTCATCAGGTCGGCCACCGTGGCGTCGAACAGGGCCGGCCCGCGCGCGTGCAGCCGCCGGACGACATCGCGTTCGGACACGATCCCGACCAGCGCGTCGCCGTCGAGGACCGGCAGCGCGCCGACGTTGTACCGGGAGAGCAGCCCCAGCAGCTCCGCCAACGTCGTCGCCGGCGTGGCCGTCGCCACCCCGGAACCGGTCGCCTTGCCGTGCAGCACGTCCGCGATCCGCATACCCCGACCCTCCGCCGCCGATGGTCCCCGACGGGTGTCGACGGCCGCCCGCACGCCGGCACCCGTCCGAAGGCTAGGGCGCCACGACCGCCCCCCGGAAGGTCCGACCCCCCGACCGGACCAGCGCGGCCGGGGTCAGCCGGATCCGCAGGTGACGATGGGCGCCGGGTTGTACTTCGTCGTGCGCCTCTCCGTCTTCACGGCCCCGGTCTTGAGATCGCGGATCGTCCGGGTGTCGGTGATGGTGAAGCCGGGGGCGCCCGGGCTGGGCTTGCACGGCTCGTCCGGCGGGAGCGTGATCTCCGTCGGCTCGGTGGGGTTCGTCCGGGGGCCGGGGGTCGAGGTCACGGCGTAGCGCTTGGTGCCCCAGATCCGCACGGTGAGCGTGGAGGGCGTCCAGACGGTCTGGACGACCACGCCGCCGGGGGTGTCGTTGCGCCACTTCAGGTCCAGCGGGCCGGACACCACCGTCGCCTCCCGGCCGGGCGGGTAGCGGCTGATGTAGAAGCTGTGCGGCTTGTGGACGACGTCGGTCATCCCGGCGAAGTAGGCCGCGTTGTAGGTGGTCGTCGCGACCTGCGACACGCCGCCGCCCACGTCGCGGGAGGCGTGCCCGTCGGAGATCACCCCCGCCTCCACGTAGCCGTGCGCGGCGTCGCGCGGCTCGGTGAGCTGGTTGAGGCTGAACGTGCCGCCCGGCGGGACGACCGTGCCGTTGATCTTGGCGGCGGCCCGCTTGATGTTGACGCCCGAGTCGGCGGCGAAGCCCCCGGTGGTGAACTCGCCCATCACCTCGGTGATGCCGTAGGCGTTCAGCTGCTCGGTGGTCAGCTTGGCCTGCTGCGCGGTGTAGACGGCGGTGATCCGGCGCTCGTCACCGCTCTTGACCAGCACCCCGGGCAGGTCCTTGAGCGTGGCGTCGTAGTCGACGCCCCGGCCGTCCTGCGAGGGCGTGACGACGGGGCGCCCGCCGGCGAAGCTGATCGCGGCGTCCCGGCCGGGCTGCTCGGACTTCGCGAGCTGCGGGTCGAGCGCCTCCTGGATCGCGTCCTGGTTGAGCTGGGGCGCGAGGCCCCGGTCCGGGTCGGGCCGGAACGACAGCGCCGCGGCGACCACCTCCGGGGAGATCGTGCCGGTCACGCCCTCGCCGGTGACGGTCACCGGCCCGGACACCGCCGGCGTCGCCACGTCCGCGACGGCCTTCGTGACGTCGTCCTCCGTCGTGGCCGGCCGCAGGACCTTCGTGGGCAGCCGCACCGTCGTCCCGCTCGTCCAGTCGCGCTCCAGCGCCTGCTCGGCCGCGGCGAGGTCGAGCTCCTGGCCGTCGACGGGCGGCACCGGGACGGGCCGCACGCCCTCGAAGCGGACGGAGCCCTCGACCGGCGGCCGGTTGACCACCGGCGCGAGTTGCTGCAGGGCGGAGTCGACGGCCGCCGGGTCGGCGTCGGTCACCACGCCGACCTCGCGGTCGCTGAAGAAGGACCCCACGCGCGTGACGGGGTTCAGCGGCTGGGCGCCGGCCCGGCGGACCGTGCCCGCCCAGTCGACGACCAGCCCGGCGGCCCGGGGCTCGATCTTGCTCGTGATGTCGCCGACGGCGACGTCGATCGGGCGGGTCGTGCGCGGCTCGATGGCGGTGCGCAGCCGCTGCTCGGCGGCCGCCGGGGTGAGGCCGCCGATGTCCGTACCGGCGACGGTGACCCCGCGCGGGACGGTCCCCGCGCTGAGCGCGAGGTCGGCGCCGTAGAGCGCGCCGAGCAGCGCCACCGCGGCGCCGACGAGCAGGAGCGCCCGCCGGTTCCGGCGGGGCCGGGCGGGGCTCGCCGGCTCCGGTGCGGGGGGCGTGACGCGGATGATCTCGGTGGGCGCGTCGTCCG
>DASVUG010000312.1:0-11374 GCA_036387155.1 Pseudonocardia sp.
ATCGGCGACGAGGGCGACAGCCAGCTCGGCGACTTCATCGAGGACTCCGAGGCGGTCGTCGCCGTGGACGCGGTGTCGTTCACGCTGCTGCAGGACCAGCTGCAGTCGGTGCTGGCGACGCTGTCCGAGCGCGAGGCCGGCGTGGTCCGGCTGCGGTTCGGGCTGACCGACGGCCAGCCGCGCACGCTGGACGAGATCGGCCAGGTCTACGGGGTCACCCGCGAGCGGATCCGGCAGATCGAGTCCAAGACGATGTCGAAGCTGCGCCACCCGTCGCGGTCGCAGGTCCTGCGCGACTACCTGGACTGAGCAGGCCCCGGCAGACCCCCCGAACGGCCCCGAGGTGTGCGGAGCGCGCCTCGGGGCCGTTCGTCGTCCCGCGCTGTGCGGCGCACCGCCCGGCGCCACCCGCTGGGGGCGCTGCCGTCCGACCGCGCCGCACGTTGTTCGAGCCCTCCTCCTCGACCGCGTGACGCGCGCCGGCCACCGCTGCCCGACGCCGCCTCCGGCCGTCCACAAAACTGGGTATGGTCCTCGCGGCGATGGGTAGAGGCGGGCGCGTGGATCACGACAGCACCAGACGGACGTTCGGCAAGCGTGTACTCGTGGAGATCTCGCACGCGATCGAGCGGTTCGCGCTCGCCGCGCCGCGCGAGGAGCCACTGATCGTGATCGCGCTCTTCCAGAAGCTGTCGTACTTCGAGCGCGAGGCCGCGGTGTACCGCGACATCGCCGACCGGGGTGCGCTGACGATCGTGGGACTGACCGAGGACTTCCCGCCGCACCTGCCGCCGGGGGTGAGCCACGCCCTGTTCGGGTCGTCGGACCCGCTGTCGCGGGAGTGGAGCGTCACGGTGCTCGGCGCGACGGGCGGGGCCACGCTCATCGCGACGGACCTGGAGACCGTCGACCCCGACGCCGCCACCCTGGAGCAGGGCCGGCTGTTCGACGGCCGCTGGTCGTTCCGCCGCGACGACGCCTACCGCGAGATCGTGCGGCTGCGCTCGGCCCTGAACGTGCCGCGCCACCTGGTGGAGCGCATCGACGAGCGGCTGCGCCAGGTCGTGGCGGACGGCGAGCCGGACGACCAGGGCTGGCGCGAGGCGCCCCTGCGGTTCTTCGCCGACCGCGTCGACGGGCTGCTGCGCGACTTCGCCGCCGCGCGCGAGGCGCTCATCACCGCCCGTGACGACACCCACGAGCGGGACCCGCGCAGCGGCCTGCCCAACCAGCACTACCTGGCCCGCTGGACCGCCGGGCTCGGGGCGGGCACCCTGCCGGTGGGCCTGGCCGTCCTGCGGGTGGCCGGCGTGACCGGCATCCGCGGCACCTACGGCCTGCGGGCGGAGCTCGCCGCCTTCCAGTCGCTGGCCGGCTGCCTGCTCAACGGCCTCACCGGCGCGGACCGGGCCATCCGGCTGGGCGGCGAGGACTTCCTCGTCGTCGCGCCCGGCCGCACGGCCGACGAGATGGCGGACTACTGCGACCGCGTCGCCGTCGACATCGCCCGGCTCGACCAGTCCTACCCCTTCGTCCCGCTGCCGACCGTGGCCGCGGCCACGGTCACCCGCAGCCGGCCGCTGCCGATCGACCGGCTGCGGTCCCGGCTCGACGGCGCGACGGCCCGGTCCGCCGTCCTCGTCGGCTGACGCGACGCGGCGCGGCGCGGGAGCGGGTCAGAGGCCGGTGCGGACCAGGGCGCGCAGCGTCGCGCTGCGCAGGTACAGCGCGAGCCACACCAGCACGCCGGTGTAGACGGGGAACAGCAGCGCCGAGAACACGGGGGCCTCGATGCGCAGCTGCGCGCAGACCGCGCCGCCGAGGTAGCCGGTGAGCAGGACGGCGCCGAGCCCGGCGGTGCGCGGGACCAGGTACAGCACGAGGCAGGCCAGGAGGGTGCCGCCGATGACGGGGACCGTCCAGACGGGGAAGCCCATCTGCACCGTCGCCTCGACGACGGGCGGGAGCCGCAGGAGCTTGGTCACGGCGTCCAGCAGCAGGAACAGGGTCACCAGGGCGGTCAACGCCCGGCCGGCGCTGCGGGCGGTGCGCCCGGTGGGTGCGGTCGGGGCGGCGCGGTGCGGGGTGGTGGTCGTCATGCGGTGGGGACGGGCCGCGGTGCCCGGACTCATCGCCCACCCGGCGACCGCGCGGACACGTCACGCGAACGCGCGGCCCAGCAGGTACCCGGCGGCCGCCGCGGCCAGGCCGGCCGCGACGCTGCCGGCGACGTATGCGGCCGCGAGCCGGCGCCGCCGCCGCCCCGCCAGGGCGACGGCCTCGTGGGCGAAGGTGCTGTAGGTCGTCAGCGCCCCGCAGAACCCCACGCCCACCAGCGCCGCCGCGACCGGACCGGGCCCGGCGCCGGTCAGCGCGCCGAGCACCGCCGAGCCGGCCACGTTGACGGTGAACGTGCCCCACGGGAAGGGTCCGGGCGCCCGCCGGGTCACGGCGCGGTCGACCAGGTAGCGCAGGGGCGCGCCGACCGCCGCCCCCAGCGCCACCCACAGCGCGGTCACGCGGCCGTGCCGGACGCCGACCGAGCGGGCCCGGTCACGGCCGGACCGGGAGGCGCGTGACGGCGCGGGTGGCGGCGACGGCCGCGGCGGTGGCCCCCACGGCGAGCACCGGGGTGGCGGCGACGGCGGCCAGGGCGAGGCCCGACCGGCCCGCCGCCGCGCCGGTGACGGCGTCCACCGCGTAGGTGGAGAAGGTCGTGTACCCGCCGAGGACGCCCGTCCCGAGCAGCGGGCGGGTCAGCGGGTGGGCCCGGTAGCGCTCGGTGACGAGCACCATCAGCACCCCGATCAGCAGGCAGCCGGCGACGTTGGTCAGCAGCGTGGCCCACGGCCACCCGCCCGGCGGGTGCGGCCACGCCGCGGCGAGGGCGTAGCGGGCCTCGGCGCCCAGCGCGCCGCCCACGGCGATCACGCCGAGCACGGCCGCGGGACGCGGGTCGGGGCGGGCGGCCTCGGGGTCAACGGCGCCGGGCACGGGCGACACGTGCCTCCTCCCGGGCCGACGGCCCGAGCCTAGGCGGTGTCGCGCAGGGCGCCGCTGCCGGGCGCCGCGACGCGCAGGGGGCCACTGCCGGGCGCCGCGTCGCGCAGGGGGCCGCCCCAGGGCGCCGCGTCGCGCAGGCCGCCACCCCCCGGTGCGAGGAACCGCAGGAGCCGGTCGGTGAGCGCGTCCGGGTCCGGGGCGTCCGCCGTCCGCAGCGCGAGCACCGGGCACGACGGCGACGGGCCGGCGCCGTCGCGTGCGGAACCGGGCCCCCCGCCGGACGGCGGGCCGTCGGCGCGGTGGTCGTGGCACGCCCCCAGCGCGGCGCCCGGCTGGCGGTAGGCACGCACGTACTCCGCGATGTCCGACAGCGTCCACCCCGTCGCGCCCGGCGCCCCGGCGAACACGAACCGCCGCTGCGCCTGGTCCGGGGTGGCGGTCATCCGCTCGGCGGACACGTCGGTGCCGAGGCCGTCACCGAGCAGGACGAGGCGGTCGACGAAGCCGGGGTGGTCGCGGGCGAGCCGCAGCGCCACCCGCGCCCCCCGGTCGCGCCCGACGACGGCGGCGCGCTCGTGGCCCAGCGCCCGGCAGAGCTGGCGGACGTCGTTGGCCATCGTCGCCTTGTCGTAGCCGTCGTCGGGCTTGTCCGTGTAGCCGTAGCCGCGCAGGTCCGGCGCGATCACCGTGTGCCGCCGGGCGAGGGCCGGGATCTGGTGGCGCCACTCGTACCAGAACTCGGGGAACCCGTGGAGCAGGACGACCGCCGGGCCCGAGCCGGCCGTGACGCAGTGCTGGCCGATGCCGTTGGCCGTCAGCCGGTGGTGGGTCAGCGCCATGGCGGTCCTCTCCTCGGGCGACGGCGCCGACGTGTACCCCGGGCCGGCCCGCCCATCCCCGGATCAGCCGGACGGAGCAGCACACCGACCGGTTGCGGCTGCCGCCACCGGATCATCCGCCGGGATCACGCGACCCGCGCGTGCACGAGCAGCGGCCTCACGTACCCATCGCCGATCAGCCGCCCGATCCGGGCCGACTGCTCCTGCGCCCGCCGGAAGCGGGGGTCGTCGCCGTGCCGGCGCGCCAGCACGTCCTCCACGGCGTCCGCCCGCTCCTGCCAGGCCCGGGGGGCCTGCGCGAGGCCGTCGGACACCACGCGCTGCACCACCGCGAACCCGGCCCCGTCCAGGAGCGCGACCAGGGCGTCCTCGGTCGGGAAGTCGTTGCCGGCGGGCCCGTCGGGCATCGGGCCGCGGGACGCGTCGGCGACGAACACGAGCAGGCCGAGGTCCCCCTCCGGCCGCAGCACGCGCCGCAGCTCGGCCGCGACCCCCGGCCGGTCCGCCGCGGGGATCGTGCAGAGCACGCCCAGGCACGTCACGGCGTCGGCCGAGCCGGTGGCCAGCGGGAGCGCGGCGGCGTCGGCGACGGCGGTGGGCAGCCCGAAGAGGCGCCGTCCGGCCGCGGCCGCCCCGCGCATGGGCTCGACGCACACCGGCGTCGCGCCGTAGCGCTCGGCGAGCCACGCCGCGGGGCCGCCGACCCCGGACCCCACGTCCACGACCCGCGTGCCCGGTCCGACCGCCATGGCCTCGGCGAGCCACGCCAGGTCCGCGGGGCTGCCGCTGCCCCGGCAGCCGGCGGGGATCGCGTGCTCGGGGCCGAGCTCGCGCACCGCGTCCTCGGTCCACGACGCGACCAGGTCGAACTCGATGTCCTGGGCGTCGTCCGGGTCGTCCGGGTCCAGCGCCGCCGCCCGGTCGTCGGCGGTGCGGTCCTGGGGAGTGCTGTCCTGCGGGGCCGTCACCCCCCACCTGTTCCCGCCGTACGGCCCGGCACGCCCGCTACCCGGGGCCATCGGGTGACCCGGCGACGGTGGGGCGCCCGGCCCCGTCCCCGCGGCGCAGCCGTGCCCCGATCTCGGCCTTGACCTCGGCGCCCGCGACCTCCCCGCGCGCCGACGCCAGCCCCGACAGGTTCACCCCCACCACGCCGGGGATCGCGAGCAGCGCCCGCGCCTCGGCCACGGCCGCGGCGATCCCGGCCGCGACCGGGTCCGGCGCGCCGAGCACCGCCTCGACGACGGCCCCGTCGAGGTGCAGCCCGGGGAAGGCCTGCAGCACCCGCGCCGAGCGCTCGTCGGTGTACACCGCCACCCCGGCGACGAAGGGCAGCGTCGCGCCGGCCCGGCGGGCGTCGGCGACGAACCGGGCGACCACGTCCGGGCTGCTCGCGTGGTTCAGCACGCACAGCCGTGCCCCGGCGCGCTGCTTCTGCGCGACCCGGGCGGGCCGGATCCCGACCGGCGGGGCTTCGGGGGCCTCGGGCACGGTCGCGACCAGACCGGCCGCCGCGGCCACGGCGGCCAGGCGGGTCCCGTCGAGGTCGAAGACCTGGGTGACGTCCGGGCGCACGCCCGGCGCGCGGACGTCGCCGGTCGCGCAGAGCACCCCCTCCACGCCGACCGCGGCCAGCCCCAGGACCTCCTGCTCGAGCACGACCCGGTTGCGGTCGCGGCAGGTCACGGTGGTCCACGGGTGCCCGCCCGCGGCGATCACCTCGGCGGCGAGCAGCGTCGGCGGCAGGTCCGGGCTGCCCTGGTGCTCGCCGATCAGCAGGGCGTCCGACGCCCCGGCGAGCACCCCGACGACGGTGCGCACCGACGCCGGCGAGTACGGCGTCACCGACAGGTCGGTGAGCACCACGGGCCCGCGCGCGGCGCGGTCGAGCAGACCGCCGGGCCGCGGCGGCGGTGCGGGCGCCGGGTCCGGGCCCGCCCACGCCGGCAGCGGCGCGACGGCGAACGGGCACGGCCGGTCGCCGAGCTCGCACGACAGGTCGGCCCGCACCCCGCCGCACGGCCCGTACCGCATGCGCTTGGGGCAGGTGTCCGCCCCCGGCACCGGGTCGGCCGTGGTCGTCGGGACGGGGGTCGCGGTGCCGGTCCGGAGGGGGCCCGTCCGCTCAGGCACGCCGCTCCGGCCCGGGTGGGGGTTCCTGCCCCCGCTCCGGCGCCTGCTGCTCCGGCGCCGGTCCGGGCGGCGGTGCCGGCGCCGTCCCGTTCGGGGGCGGCTGGACGTGGATGGTGGAGGCGTAGGGCGGGATGCGCATGGCCCCGAACCACGTCGAGCCGCCCGAGGACGTCCACGCGCCGGCCTCGCCCGCCGTCCCGTCCTCCGGCACGGCCCGGGCGGCGGGCGGGGCGGCCGCGGCCATCGGCACGGGGTGCCGGTCGGGTGCCGTCCGGGGCGGGCGGCGCGCCGGCGGGACGACCGGCGGGCGCGCGTCCGGGGGCCGCGCGGCCGGCGGGGCGGGAGCCAGGGGAACCATGGCGGCCGCGGGCCGAGCGGGTGGTGCGGCCTGCTCCGCGCGCGGGAACGGGACCATCGGCGGCGGGCCGGCGAGACCCGGCGGCGGGCCGGCGGGAGCCGGCGGCTGGTCGGGCTGGTGCATGAGCGCGGGCGGGATGGAGACGAGCACGGTGAGGCCCGCGGGCTCCGGCCCGGCGTCCGGGTGGCGCTCGTTGGCCTGCAGCAGCACGCCGATGCCGTGCCGGCGGGCGAGCTGGCCGACCACGAACAGGCCCATGCGCCGCGCGGTCTCCGCCGTCGCGTCGGCGGGCCGGCTCAGCCGCTGGTTGGCGGCGGCGAGGTCCTCGGGGGACATGCCGATCCCCCGGTCCTCGATCCGCAGGACGACCCCGCCGTTCGCGCCCGGGCCGCCGCTGACCGTCACCCGCGAGTCCGGCGGGGAGAAGTTCGTGGCGTTGTCCAGCAGCTCCGCCAGCAGGTGCCAGAGGTCCTTCGACACCCGCCCGACGAACACCGCGGGGGGCAGCGACCGGACGTCGATCCGCCGGTACTGGTCGGTCTCCGACACCGCGGCCTGGATCACCTCGCGCACGGAGACGTTGCCCACGCCGCCCCCGAACCGCGCACCGGCGAGCACCAGCAGGTTCTCGCAGTTGCGGCGCATGCGGGTGGCGAGGTGGTCGAGCTGGAACAGGGTCTCGAGCTGGTCGGGGTCCTGCTCGTCCTGCTCGAGGCTCTCGATGAGCCGCAGCTGGCGGTCGATGAGGGTCTGGCTGCGGCGCGACAGGTTGACGTACATGGCGTTGACGTTGGTCTGCAGCCCGGCCTGCTCGGCCGCCAGCCGGACGGCCTGGCTGTGCACCGCGTCGAACGCGCGGGCCACCTGGCCGATGTCCTCGCGCGTCCGCACCGGCACGGGCTCGACCTCGGGGGTCGGCGCCGCGCCCTGGCGCATCCGGGCGACGGTCTGCGGCAGCCGGACGCGGGCGATGTGCAGCGCGCTCTCCCGCAGCGCCCGGAGCTGCCCGACCATCTGCCGGGCGATCAGGATGACCACCGCCGCGCCGACGAGCAGCGCCAGCGCCAGCAGCCCGACGTTGAGCCACGCCGCGTTGGCGGCGGCCTGGCGGCGCTGGGCGCTGGTCGCGGCGAGCTCGTTGCCGACGCCGGCCTGGGCCTGGTCGAGCTGGCCGATGAACGCGTCGTAGAGCGGCTGGGACTGGGCGAGGTCGGGCTGGGTCCCGCCCGGCGCGGCCACCCCGCGGACGAGCTGCGCGCGCGAGGTGTTGACCGCGTCGGCGACCAGGCCGGCGTAGCGCACCCGCTGGCCCGGGTCGAGCGCGACGCGGAAGCCGCGGAGCGCCTCGACCAGCCGGGCCTCCGCGCTCTGCACGTCGGCCGCGACCGCCGGGGCCAGGGGGCGCCCCGGCGCCGCCGTCCCCAGCAGCGCCTGCTGGAGCGACGCCTCGTCGCGGGCCGCGTCGAGCCCGGTGAGGGCGGTGGCCAGACCGCTGACCTGGGTCGGGTTGACACCGCGCAGCACCACGCCGTCGAGCTCGACGAGCTGCTCGACGATGTCGGAGTACCGGGAGACGACGGCCGAGGCCGGCGCGTTGGAGGTCAGGGCCAGGACGCGCTGGCCCGGGAGGCGGTCGAGGGCCTGCTGGGCCTGGATGCTCGCCGGGACGAGCGCGGAGTCGTCGGTGAAGAGCCCCTCCACCGCCGTCCGCACGCGGTCCCGGACGGCGTCGACGTCCGCGGCCGCGGCGCGGACGCCGTCCGCGTCACCGCGGCGGCCGCCGGCGACGTACAGGGTCGCGCGCAGCCGCTCCACCTGCAGCCGCTCGATCAGGCCGGCGATGTCGTCGTGCACGGTCACGAACCGGGCGACCCGGTCCAGCTCCGCGGCCTGCGCCCGCTGGTCGGCGATCCGCAGCGAGCCCAGGACGACGGCGAGCAGGCCCGGCACCAGGAGCGCGATCACCAGCTTCGTCCGCAGCGGCCAGTCCCAGGGGGCGAGCCCCGCGGACAGCGTCTTCGCCCCCGCCCTCCGGGCGCGTTCGAGCGCGGGGACGGGGGTGCTCGCCGGCGCCGTCCGTACCCGGGTGCTCACGATGCGCCTCCACTTTCACTGCGAACGGTCGTGGCGGATCAGTACCGACACGCGGGGTGAACCCCCCGGGGTGAAGGGTAGGGGCTCGGTGCGGCGGCCTTGCACCGGTCGACGGACGGGCCGTGACGGACCGTGGCCGTCCCCGTGCCGACCGGGTGGATCGGGCCAGTAGTGTAGCCGCGCCCATGATCGTGCCGACGTGCGCGGACGAGATCGACGAGCAGGCTCCGGAGACGAGATTCGATGATCGACGGGACGACGCGCGCGCTCGACCGGCGTGGTTTCCTGAAGGCGCTCGGCGCGGCCGGCACGGCGCTCGCCGCGGGCGGTGCGGTGTCGGCGTGCGGCTCGGGTGCCGGCGGCGGCGGGGAGGCCGTCAGGATCGGCTACGTCAGCCCGGAGACGGGCGCGCTGGCGCCCTTCGGGGAGGCCGACCAGTTCGTCATCGCCGCCGTCCGCGAGTTCTTCGCCAGGAACCCGCTGCGCGTCGGGGACCGGACCTACCCGGTCGAGGTCCTCAAGCGCGACAGCCAGTCCGACGCGGACCGCGCCGCGGACGTCGCCGCCGACCTGATCCTCAACGAGGGCATCCACATGATGCTGGTGTCCTCGACCCCGGACACCAGCAACCCCGTCAGCGACCAGTGCGAGGCCAACGGCATGCCCTGCGTCGCGACGGTGACGCCCTGGCAGCCGTGGTTCTTCGGCCGCGGGGGCAAGCCCGGCGGCAGGTTCGCCTGGACCTTCAACTTCTTCTGGGGCCTCGAGGACGTCGAGGACGTCTACGCCGACATGTGGGACCAGGTCGGCACGAACAGGACGGCGGGGGCGATCTGGCCCAACGACCCGGACGGGCTCGCCTGGGGCGACCCGACGACCGGGTTCCCGCCGGCGGTCGACAAGCGCGGGTACCAGATCGTCGACCCGGGCAGCTACCCGAACGGCAACCAGGACTTCTCCACGCAGATCGCGGCGCTCAAGGGCGGCAACGCCGAGATCCTGGTGGGCGTGCCGATCCCGCCGGACTTCACCACCTTCTGGAAGCAGGCGGCGGAGCAGGGCTTCCGACCCAAGATCGCGACGATCGGCAAGGCCCTGCTGTTCCCCTCGAGCGTCGAGGCCCTCGGCGACATCGGCGTGGACCTGGGCACGGAGGTGTGGTGGTCGCCGACCCACCCGTTCACCTCCTCGCTGACCGGGCAGACCTGCCGCCAGCTCGCCGACGACTACACGCGGGCAACCCGGAAGCAGTGGACGCAGCCGATCGGGTTCGCGCACGCGCTGTTCGAGGTGGCCGTCAAGGCGTTCTCGTCGGTGTCGGCGATCGACGACCGCCAGGGCCTGGCGCGGGTGATCTCGACGATGAAGCTGGACACCGTCGTCGGCCCGCTCGACTGGACCAGCGGCCCGGTGCCCAACGTCGCGAAGACCCCGCTCGTGGGGGGGCAGTGGCGCAAGGGCGTCGCGGACCCGTTCGACCTGGTGATCGTCAGCAACACCCGGGCGCCCAACATCCCCACGGGCGGCACGGTCCGGTCGCTGTCCGCACCGCCGTCCGCCTGACCGCCGGCCCGCCGTCCGCCCGAAGCGTCCGCACAGCCCGGCGCCCGAGCCGTCCGCACAGCCCGGCGCCCGGCGGGCCACCGCCCGCCGGGCGTCGAGCCGGGTCGGTCCCGGCCGCCGTCAGACCGGCCGGGCCAGCACCTGCGCCAACGCGCGCCGCAGCTGCCCGGCCGGGTCGTCGGGCAGCGTCGCGCTGCGCCACGCGACGTAGCCGTCCGGACGGGCCAGGACGCAACCCTCCTCCGCGACCTCCCGGGCCCGGGCCCAGTCCTCGTACAGGTCGGTGTGCGGGCGACCCGGGCCGATCACGTGCGCGACGAGCTCGACGCCCAGCTCCGCCCCCACCTGCTCGGCGGCGGCCGCCCACGCCTCGCCGGCGATGCCGGTGAGCAGGCAGAACCGGCCCTTCCCGGCGAGGTCGAGGGTGGAGACCCGCTGCCCGTCCCGGCCGAGCCAGACGTGCGGCAGGCGCGCGCCCGGCCAGGTGGTGGGGTGGTAGTACAGCTCCGGGTCGCGGGTGTACTCCGGCTCCGGCGTGCCGTCGGGGACCACGGCGTTCGAGGCGTAGCGCTGCCCCAGCTCGACCCCGTGGGCGTTGAACTCGTAGTCCTTGAGCTCCAGGGCCTTGCGCAGGTCGGCGCGCCGCTGGGCGCCCTCCGGGGAGTTGTCGGCACGCGCGGCGATGGCCCGGCGCATCAGCTCCGGGTCGTTCGTGCTCGTGATCCCCAGCGCGGTGAAGATCGGGCCGAACTCCTCGATGCTCTTGTTCGCCCGCAGCACGATCTGGCGCCCGACCGGCGCGCGCTCGGCGTCGTAGCTGTCGAGCAGCTCCGGCCCGGCGGTCCCGCGCAGCACGTAGGCGAGCTTCCAGGCGAGGTTGTAGGCGTCCTGGATGGAGGTGTTGGAGCCCAGGCCGTTCGACGGGGGGTGGCGGTGGCAGGCGTCGCCCGCGCAGAACACCCGCCCGGCCCGGTACCGGGTGGCGTACATCTTGTTGTTGCCCCACAGCGAGATGGAGCGGATTGTCACCGGGACCGAGTCGTCGCCGACGAGCTGGTGCACGATCTTGATCGCCTCCGCCTCGTCGACCTGCGGCGGGGGCTGGTTGATGTCGTAGCCCCACACGATCAGCCACTCGTTCCACGGCCGCACCATGCGCACCAGGCCCAGCCCGATCCCGCCGACGTCGGACCCGGGCTGCAGGACCCAGTACAGGACGCTCGGCCGGTGCGCGACCAGGTGTGACAGGTCGGCGTCGAAGACGATGTTCATCGAGCCGGCGAGGTCCATCTGGCCCTCGAACGGCAGGCCGACGTCGGCGGCGACCTGGCTGCGCCCGCCGTCCGCGCCGATCACGTACTTCGCCCGGATGTCGAAGGTCTGC